>JAAYMS010000028.1 GCA_012521295.1 Bacillota bacterium | reverse complement strand
CTCTATCCTCTCAGCCCACAACTCGCGCAGCTCTTGCCTGGCTTCCTTAGTCACACGAATCAGCTCCTTCCCTCTGATGACTTCATTATCTCATCAGCGGAGAGGAGCTAGAAGGTACGGCTGGTTTGACGCTTGCGTTGACATTATGTTGTGGTTATTATAGAATGGTGAAGAGACAATTTGAGGGGGAGGGGAGAGAAGCTTTAGTAAGACGAATAGGCGCAATTTTTTTGCAAGTTGAGTGTGCCTCAATTCACAAATAATAAAAGCTACGCTTCGTACCATATGAATAAGCAGTTGTTTTTAGGTATCGCTGAAGACAATGGGATATCCATGGCCATTCTTGGCAACGGAGAAGGGAAGATTCTAGGGCGGCAGCTCGGCCGGTCGTTTGATTATCAGCGGCTGGGTTTGGAACAAGCTCGAGCCAACCTATACAGCTTGGTTCATTCTATGCATGATTTCAGAGGTTCTCTTCGGCTACATACCGTATCCTTAGCAGTCCCTTGGCGAGCTGCTTATCAGGCAGAACAGCTGATTGGCCTAGTACATAGTGTAGTTACTACCTCTTTCATCAATCTATACAGCTTCCCCGAAGCTGCGATGAGCGGTATGCCGGGCAAGAAACCAGAAATCCTGCTGCTGACAGATAGCAAAGGATCGTTGCTCCTCCGCTGTGACGGGCGTCATATCAGTAAGCCCATGAAGGGCGGGGGCGCGATGGATGTTGTCAAGAATGCCGTCAATTATGTAGAACAGAACCCAACAGAGCACGGTGTTTATGAGCTGCAGGAGTGCTTAACAGAGTGGTGGATTGATCCTTGTAAGAGCCGTGCTGGCAAGGTCGTACAAAGAATTGACAGCTTGGCTGACACAGGTAATTTGCCCGCTCTTAAAATAATGGGGTGTGCTGCTCACAGTATGATTCAGGCAACGTCAGCGGCAATTGGCCTCCTCAGGAAACCGAATCCGCTAATTGGGTTGTGTGGCAGTGTTGCCTTGGGCTGCCGCAGCGTTCAGAAAAAATACTGCAATATAATCAGGTGGCTCTTCCCGAAATCTCGGATAGAGTCCGCGGCTCATGCCCCTGCTAAAGGGGCGTACCTTTCCAGCCTTGCTCCACAAGAGGAATACCACAATGTGGAGAAGCAGGTTTTTTCTACTGTGTAGGAGAATCTGTTCAAAAACAACACGGAAAGGTAGGCCACGATGTCAGACATTATTAGAGTTACAGTATGGAACGAGTACTTGCATGAGTTAGAGAACAATGTGGTAGCTCAAATCTATCCTCATGGCATTCATAATACTATTGCAGACTTTTTAGGGAGAGAAAAGGATATTCACGTCAGGACTGCCACCCTACAGGAACCGGACCATGGGTTGGCTGAAGAGGTTCTGAACGAGACAGATGTCTTGATCTGGTGGGGTCACATGGCTCACGGCCAGGTGGAAGATCATGTGGTTGAACGGGTCTATAACCGTGTTTTAGCAGGAATGGGGCTGATTGCTCTTCATTCGGCACATCATTCGAAGATCTTCCGCAAATTGATGGGAACGTCATGTGATCTACGCTGGCGGGACGATGGGGAAAAGGCACGGGTTTGGGTTGTAGAGCAGGGACATCCGATTGCCCAGGGCCTTGGCGATTACTTCGAGATTCCCCAAGAGGAGATGTATGGTGAGCGTTTTGACATTCCGGCACCTGATGATCTGGTGTTTGTCTCTTGGTTCAAGGGTGGCGAAGTGTTCCGCAGCGGATGCTGCTACCAACGTGGCCGCGGGCGCATCTTCTATTTCCAACCAGGGCACGAGACTTTTCCTGTCTACTATCAGCCCGAGGTTCAACTGGTCATCCGTAACGCTGTGCGTTGGGCAACACCAACGTTTACAGAACAGCGTCCAGTGTTGATGCATAGTAAAGAGCCACTAGAACCGATTAATTAAGAATCTTAGAGCTGCCCTCTTATGCCTAAAGGGCATGTAATATGTGCAACTGGGAATTATAATACCAAAGTGTACAGCGAAGGAGGGCG
Organism: Bacillota bacterium; assembly: GCA_012521295.1. Taxonomy (GTDB): domain Bacteria; phylum Bacillota; class Limnochordia; order Darwinibacteriales; family Darwinibacteriaceae; genus JAAYMS01. Next base: position 22,737 of record JAAYMS010000028.1, on the reverse strand, counting down.
ATTATGTCGACAACAGTAGTTCGGCAGCCGCTTACGCAGACTCAGCTCCGCGAAGCAATTCTCAGTTTTGCTCAGAAGCGGGATACTGGATATCTTGGCACAGTAGGCCCTGATGGTGTAAGAGTGAGTCCAGTGCGCTATTTCATGGACAATGAGCTGAATGTATATGTTCATTCTAAGGGCGGGCAGAAGTTCACTAATCTGCAGCACAATCCGCAGGCTTGTCTGCTTGTGTCAACCCCTTTTCAGGATGATTTCCATAAGGTTCAAGGGGTCCAGCTTTTTGGCACAGCACAGATCGCGGAGCCAGGGTCGCAGCTCTACGCGATTGTAGAAGATCTGTGTCCTTGGAATCATCCCGATGACACCCGCCTGATTTATCTTCACGTTGAGCGAGCTGTCTATGTCGATCGGATTACAGATCAAATTAAGCAAGAATGGGTCCGTTGAGCCGCGGCGCACCTTGAAGGTGCGCCTGTTTTAGACTTAGGGAGGAGTGATCTCTGTGAGACGGATGTTACTGCTGCTTTGCGTATTTGTTCTCAGCATTGGGTTAGAGGATGCCCATGCGGCCAATCCATATTGGGAACGCGTTGCGTCAGGCCTCCCAAATCATACTGTGGTGCTAGGTGACTTCTATGAGTATCAAAATGAGAATGTACATGTTCGGGCCCAAACACCGCACATCTGGGGTATAACCGATGCAGATGTGCAGATGGCCATCAATGAGGAGCTCTCCAAGCGAGTAGAGCAGTTTGCGGGTGAACTCATTGAACTGGCTGAAGAGGCTTATGTTGAGTTCAGCGAAGAGACAGTGCGCCCATTCTTTCTTCCCTTCGAGGGCATAGCGGAATTTGAGGTGACGCTTAATCAAGGTGGACTTCTGAGCATAGTGTTGACCTTTTATGAGTTTACTGGTGGGGCTCACGGCATGACGTATCTAGAGACTATCAACATCGACCTTACAACAGGAAGGCAGTTGTCTTTTCGTGATGTATTCCCTAATTCGGAGTCGCTCGAGCAGCTTGCCAGAATCGTGGATAGCCGCATCAAGGAGCATCCTGACTGGTTTTTCATTGATGAGTTTGATGCGTCAATGTTTGGTGAAGAACAGCAGTTTTACTTAAAGGACGGTCATGTTGTTGTGGTATTTGGGTTGTACGAGATTGCACCCTATGCCGCGGGAATCCAGGAATTTGCTCTGCCCGTGCGGTAACAGCAGCCTTGCCTTTCAGCAGCCATGCATTTGGCTGCTTTTTAATTTGGGGATTGACATAAAACACGATGCTGTATATATTAAACATATACAGTATATACGAGATGAACAGAATGGACACTAGGATGGATAGAACTATGAGGATTGTGATTTCCAACGCGTCCCCAGATCCGATCTATAAACAGATTGCAGACCAGATCAGAGATGCGGTTCTTAGGGGCCAGTTAGAAGAAGGCGCACCCCTACCGTCTATTCGCGGACTTGCCAAGGAGCTTCAGGTAAGTGTAATTACCACTAATAGGGCCTATGAAGAACTAGAAAAGGACGGATTGATTACATCGGTTCCAGGCAAGGGGTCGTTCGTGGCCGTTCACAATCAGGAACTACTTCGGGAGAAACGCCTCCATCTCTTGGAAGAGAAGCTGACAGAGGCCATCGAGGACGCAAGGCAAATGGGCCTTACAAAAGAAGAACTGATGAATATCATCACGCTGTTGTATGAGGGAGAGGAGCAGCATGGATAAGGCATTACGCGTAATGAATGTGTCTAAGCATTACCCGGGCTTCAACCTATCGAATGTCTCTTTTGAGTTGGAGCGGGGCTATGTAATGGGTCTCATAGGCCCGAATGGCGCTGGCAAGAGTACTCTAATTAAACTCATCATGAACTTGGTGAAACGCGACGGGGGAACCATCGAGGTTTTCGGTCTCGACAATCAAGAGCACGAACTTGAGATTAAGGAGCGTATTGGCTTTGTTTACGATACAATCCCGTATTACGGTATGCTTACCGTCAGCGAGATGAAATCGCTTATTGCTCCGTTCTACCAAAAATGGAATGAGAACGTGTTCCGCAGATACCTTAAGGAGTTTGGCCTCAACCCAGGTCAAAAGATCGACACCTTGTCACGGGGTATGCAAACCAAGTTTCAGCTGGCCGTTGCTCTTTCTCATGAGGCGGAGTTCATTATTATGGATGAACCTACCTCTGGCCTAGACCCTGTTTTCCGGAGCGAGCTGTTAGATATTCTGTATGACATCATTCAGGACGAAGAAAAGACTATTCTCTTCTCCACTCACATTACAACCGATTTGGAGAAGATCGCTGATTATATTACCTTTATCAATGATGGTCAGCTGGTTTTCTGCATGCCGAAAGACGAGGTCCTAGATAGATATGCAGTAGTGAAAGGGGGACTAGAGCTTTTGGGCAGCGGTTTGGAACGGCGATTTGTAGGAATGCGCCGCGGCCATACTGGTTTTGCAGCACTTACGGATGATGCAGAAGCTCTGATGCGAGAATATGGCCAGAAACTAGTAGTGGAAAAAGCATCTTTAGAAGACATCATGGTATACATGGTTAGGGGTGAGCGTAGTGTCTAAGATCATACATCTGATCCGCCGTGAACTGTTGCTGCAGAAACGGCAGAGGTCCGCTTTTATCGCAGTACTTCTAGGTGCTGCCTCTGCTGTGATGCTGCCGAACTCACCTACGTTTGCTGTAGCGACAGTGATTATGGCTGTTTATTTCATGACCGTTTATACGAACGCCTTTGATTTCAAATACAATGCTGAATTGGGGTATCGCAGCCTGCCTGTGAGCCGTTCTACCTTCGTAATCAGCCGCTATGTCACCGTTTTGGTTATCACAGGTGCAGTCTTGGCCGTCAGCGCCGCCGTCTCCTTTGTGTTCAAGCAGACCGGATGGTTAGATGTTTCATATACGTGGACTTGGCCGCTGTTATGTTTATCCATCGGCAGCAGTATGGTTTATTTCGCTCTCTTCTTCCCCCTGTATTTTCAACTGGGATATATGAAATCGCGCTGGGCCAATTATATCGCGATGCTGACCGTGTATGGGCTTCTCGGCACTCTTCAAGGATATCTACCGACTGCTGATAAACCTGCTGTGGTTGTCATGAGCGAATTGTTGAAGAGCCCCGTGTTGATAGTGGGGCTCCTCGGGGGACTAGTTGTGTTCGGCCTGTCAATTGCACTTTCTGTGAAGATCTACAGCAGAAAAGAGGTTACTATATCTAACTGACTGTCTCCTGTCTTCGATTAATACGGTGGAGGCGGTGTTCTAAATCGGGGACTTTAGCCGGGCGTGTTCGCAATGCAATCGCAAGAGCGCGGCGCGTAATCCGGCTTGCTTCCTCGAAGTCCTTATGGCGGTGCTCATAGTGCTTAGCGAGCTCTTCATGGGCCATCAAGTCATCCTCAGCGATGACGAGTAGTCTCTGCCAAAAAAGCGCTGCCGTTTCATAATCCTTGCGCCGCTTGTGGAGGAGGGCGGCAGTTCGCAGAATGCGAATCTGCTGCTCTTTTTGCTGTGCCAGATTCCAGGCTTGCTCCAGGAATTGAAGAGCGGTGAGGAGTTTTCCATCGTTGGCATAGATCTGCCCCAGGGCTTCTGCGACCCAGGGGCAATCGCATTCTGAAGGCGTGAGCTTTCCTAAATTATTGATAACTTCCATCAAGACTGCCATCGACACAAGGTCAAGGACATTGTGTTCCAGGATATCCTTCAGAAGCCTGCCATCGCCTGTCTGCAGAAAAAGAAAGAAACGTTGGGGTATTTCATAGCCTGGGATATCGTTGTAACGCGTTAAGCCAAGAATATGGCTTTCCAAGCTTTCTAGGCTGCAGCTGGGGAGTTTATCCCGCCAAAGACGCCTGGCCAGGTGCAGTAGGTCTACTTGGCAGTGCCGATTTACTCCTTCAAAATCCATACGGGAAATCGCAAAACGCGTCTTGAGTAGGGGAATGTCGAAGGTCTTGCCATTAAACGAGACAATTGCATCGGCGGACTGTAGTTCTTGGTCTACCGCATATAAGAGGGCTAATTCTTCGTTGTAATCGCGCATCAGGAACTGCTGAACCAAAAAACCACTTTCAGTGAACCTGCCGGTCCCTACTAGGAACGCGTACGTACCAGTTCCTCCCGCCAGGCCTGTTGTCTCTGTGTCTAAAAAGACAGTACGGCTGGTACTTAATGTTGATATAACGCCTGCTCCCAGGATAGACAAGCCTGCGGAAGGAAGCTCGCTCCCAACCGTACTGATGCGGTAATCACCCCATGTATCTCCAAAAGCGAAATGCCTCTCCACCAGATAACACGGGCCAAACGGCGTGTCCATCTCCCGGCCATGTAGGAACGGATCAAGGTTAGGGACTCGCGGCTGGGCATGAGTTTGCCTAGGCGTTTCTTTGGGTAGAAATCTGCGCAGAGTGCTCTTGAGATCCATCGCCCATGACCTCCTTAAGAAGCCGCAATACGTGCTGCTTACCACCAGCACCTATCTCATCGGCGGGCCCTACACATGATGGACAGCCGGAAGGACATGTGCATCTGCTGACAAGTGTATATGCCCGGGATACTAATCGCTCATGTGCTGCGAAAAGCTGCTCGCTGAAGCCAACTCCTCCCGGGTACTTGTCGTAAATGTAGATGGTTGGTTCACCTGTGAAAGGTGATCGAATCTGGGCTGTTACCCCCAGGTCGCCCGGCTCACACATCAGCTCTAGTGATGCGATATTACCGAGCACATGAGCTGCACCCATTAGAGCGCTCTGGAGTGCATCTCGTTCCATCCCCAGAGCCTGCGCCCTTGCGTTGGGGATGCTGAACCAATAGGCAGTTGTGTGCATTTCTTGCTCTGGGAGAGAAATGTCACCCCAACCAATGTTTTCGTGGGTGTGGAACTTGATTTTCTTGTACATGTGGGTCTTGGCAGTGACCATAACTTCTCCCCAGCTGCGGTTGACGTTGGGCTTTGGATCCTGGGCTGTCACATCTAATACCTTCAGCTCAACAGCCAAGTTCGCATCGGTAAAATAATCAGTCTTAACTTGACGGGCATAGGCTTTTTGCCCCTCCCAGTCCAGTTCATCAATGTGATACGTCTTGCTCTCATGGATATAGATTGCGCCTTCGTGAATCAGCATGGGCGCGCTGAAGCGATCGACTTCGCCAATTACGATGGTTTTGCCATCGGTTGTATCAATGATCGCGAAGTTATCGGCAGAGGCGCTGCGGAGCGAAATGTCTACCGCTGGGTAGTTTTCACTCATCCAGTACCAGCGGCCTTCTACCTCGCGGAGCACCATTTCTTCCGTAAGATATTCTAAGATGTCGATGGGGTCGATATCACCGAACATCTCTCCATACCGGAAAGGCAGTTCAAACGCAGCACATTTGATATGCGAGACTAAAATGTACAAGTTGTTGGGGTTGATTCGGGCATATTCCGCGCCTTTTTCCATGAAGTAGTCGGGGTTCTGCACCATAAACTGGTTGATTGGGCTTGAATTAGCGACCATAATTGCCAGCGATTCTTGTGTGCTTCGTCCGGCGCGCCCGATCTGCTGCCATGTACTGGCAATTGTACCGGGATATCCTGTGAGGACAACCGCTTGGAGAGTACCAATATCAATTCCCAGTTCCAGCGCATTGGTGCTTACTACTCCCAACACCTTGCCTTCGCGCAGGTCACGCTCAATTTGGCGCCGCTGATTGGGAAGATACCCTCCGCGGTAGCCACGAATCTTTTCGACCATGTCGCCTAGTCTGTGGAATGATTGGCGCAGGTAGGTAACTAGAACTTCAGTGTTGAGGCGGCTGCGGGTAAATATAATGGTCGGAATCTCAGCTGCTATCAGTTCATGGGCGATTTTCTCTGCTTCAAGGAGAGCACTTCGTCTAATGCCCAAGGGCTGATTGACTACTGGTGGGTTGTAGAAGACGATCTCCTTTGGCCCCCGGGGTGCGCCGTTGTCGTCAATTACAGTCACGGGGCGCCCAATAAGAGCGCTCCCGTGTTCCTGTGGGTTTGCAATTGTAGCAGATGTGCAGATAAACTGCGGCCGCGAACCATAGAACTCACAGATGCGGTGCAGGCGCCGGAGGACATTGGCTACATGGGAACCAAACACCCCGCGATAGGTATGGAGTTCATCGATAACCACAAACTTGAGGTTTTCAAAGAGCCGCATCCATTTAGTGTGATGAGGCAGAATTCCCGAATGAAGCATATCTGGGTTGGTGACTACGATGCTCCCTGCCGATCGAATGGCTTTGCGGGCATCGCCAGGAGTGTCGCCATCATAGGTATAGGTCTTGATCCGGCCACCCAGTTCATCGCTCCACTCCATCAGCTCAGCCACTTGATCCTGCGCCAGCGCTTTGGTAGGGAAGAGGTACAGTGCCCGTGCTTCTTCGTTCTCCAGCAGTGCCTGCATAACCGGTAGATTATAGCAGAGGGTTTTACCTGAAGCAGTGGGCGTCACCACCACAATATCTTGACCTGCGTGAACTGCTTGCAGCGCCTGGGCCTGATGGCTGTAAAGCCTTGAGATCCCCCTCCTACGAAGCAGCTCTTGGAGATCCTGCGGCAGAAAGCCCGGGATAGGCTCATACTTTCCCTGCGTACCAGGTATCGTATGCCGGAACGTGATATTGTCGCGAAAACGCGGATCGTGTTCAAGTTTTTCCAGAATTCTGCTGATACTCAAGCAGTTCACCTACCCTTCTGCTGTAATCATAGCGAACACCAGTTTGCTTGTCAACGCCGCTGTGCAATCTCTTCGAGAACTCGGTTGACAAATGGTTCGAGTTCCAAACTGCCCAAATCGCCTTCTCGGCGGTGCCGCAGACTGATGGTACCGGACTCTGCTTCTCGTTGCCCGACAATAATCATATAGGGGATCTGCTGCAGTTGGGCTGCACGAATGCGCTTGCCCATAGATTCGTCTCTGTCGTCGATTTCAACTCTGATGCCGCGCTCACGCAAGGTCTGGGCAACAGCGTGGGCATAGCCATACTGGCTCTCGCCGATTGGAATCACCATCGCCTGTACAGGCGCCAACCAGGTAGGGAATGCGCCGGCATAGTGCTCAGTGAGAATAGCGATGAACCTTTCAATGCTTCCAAAGATTACTCGGTGCAGCATTACCGGGCGCTTACGCTGTCCGTCTTCGTCGATATAAGTTAAGTCAAAGCGTTCTGGCATAGCGAAGTCCAATTGGATGGTACCGCACTGCCAGGTCCGTCCGAGGCTGTCTTCTAGATGGAAGTCGATTTTTGGCCCATAGAAAGCACCGTCGCCCTCATTAATCACATAGGGCAGATTCTTCTTCTCGAGAGCTTCACGTAGAGCTTCGGTTGCTTTCTCCCACATGGCGTCGTCGCCTATAGCATTTTCAGGCTTGGTGGAGAGCTCCACATGGTAGGGGAAACCAAAAACGTCGGTGTAAACCATGTCAATTAGGTCGATTACGCCTTCGATCTCGTCCTGAATCTGGCTGGGCAGCATGAAGATGTGTGCATCATCTTGGGTGAAACACCGCACCCGCATCAAGCCATGCAGTGTGCCTGACAGCTCGTGGCGGTGAACCAGGCCCAGTTCTCCTACACGCAGTGGAAGGTCTCGATATGAATGAAGTTTCCGCCTATACAGCAGCATTCCTCCTGGGCAGTTCATGGGCTTGATGGCAAAACGTTCCTCATCGATATCCGTGAAGTACATGTTGTCACGGTAATTGTCGTAATGCCCTGATCTGTGCCACAGATCCTCGTGGAGCATGATAGGAGTCTTGACCTCTTGGTAGCCCCGTTTGACATGCTCTTGTCTCCAAAAATCTTCCAGTGTATTGCGGATCACCATGCCCTTGGGATGGAAGAAAGGAAATCCAGGGCCTTCTTCTTGAATACTGAACAAGTCAAGTTCGCGCCCTAGCTTTCTGTGATCTCGGGCTGCTGCTTCTTCCAGCAGCTTCAGGTGTTCCTGCAGTTCTTCAGCAGTATTGAAGGCAGTGCCATAGATTCGCTGAAGCATGGGCTGCGACGAGTCTCCTCGCCAATAGGCACCAGCGACCGATTGAAGTTTGAAATGTTTGACCAGCGCAGTGCTGTCGACGTGAGGGCCCTGGCAGAGATCGACGAACTCACCCTGACGATATACGGAGACCTGTTCAGGCAGTTCTTTTAGGAGTTCAAGCTTGTAGGGCTGATCAAGTTTCCTAAACAGCTCTTGTGCCTCCGAGTTGCTCAGTTCTTCTCTCACCAGAGCGTATTCTGCCTTGACGATCTTTTCCATCTCTTTTTCGATCGCAGAGAGATCTTCCTCAGTGAGACGATGCTCCATGTCAAAGTCATAATAGAAACCGTTCTTAATGGCTGGGCCAATAGCCAGCTTAGCGTCAGGCCAGAGACGCAAAACAGCCTGTGCCATCACATGGGCAGCAGTGTGCCGTAAGGTATCCAATGGATACATTCATAACATCTCCCTTCTATAATTTTGGGTACAAAAAAACCGCCCCAAAAAATGGGACGGGATTCCCGCGGTTCCACCCAAATTGGCCGGCCAGAGGACGGCCCACTCGTTTGCAGATAACGGTGCCCCGGCGCCGCTTACTCTCAAGTTTCAGCGGGCAACTCCCAGGTGGTTTTCGCTACACTTACCTTGGAGAAGCTCTCAGCCGGTGGCTCCCCCTCTCTGTCAGGCAGTCTGTAACTACTCTTCCTGATCATCGTCTTTCTTATCGATATTTGTTGCTCTTAGCTTACCGCCCTTTTGCCCTTCTGTCAAGCAAGACCTTCGGTTTATTGATAAACAATAAATCATTATTGACAATCGATAAATACCGTCCGTATAATAATTAGGGACAATGATACTGCAGGGAGGGGACTGAGTGTGCGCTATCTGGGCAAAAAATCGGTATCTCAAGTCGTTTCAAAGTGGCTGAGTATTCTGTGGTATGGAAGTATGGCAGGAGCGGCGCTTATCCTTATAGGAGTCTTTGTGGCAAACCGCAATCTGGAAGGATTCGGCCTGACGATACGTGGTGGGCTGAAGATCAGAGTTTCGCCAGAATACATCACGCCGGGTTTCGACTATAAGAAGTACTTCGGGTTGCTCTTGCTGAGTGTTCTCTTCATGATACCCCTGTACATGGCTGCCATATACCAGCTGCGCGGCCTTTTCAGGGAGTTTGTGCGCAATCGCCCATTCAACAAGGAAAATGCACGCCGCATTCGTATTGTGGGATGGTGTGTCATGGCTAGTTGGTTGGTAGATAATGTTTTGGGGGCCGCTCTCAGCTGGACCATTGCTCGGAATGTCCAAGTCCCAGGAGTAGAGTTGTCCACCAACCTATTTCCTCGGCTGACGGGGCTTTTCTTGGGGTTGATCATCATGGTGCTGAGCGAAGTATTTGCTGAGGCCGCTCGGATCAAGGAAGAACAGGATCTTACGATCTAGAAAGGAACAGCTAATGGGTATTCGTGTTCGTTTAGATCAGATAATGCTGGAACGGGGGATGAGCCTTACCGAATTAGCTAAGCGTATAGACATCACGATGGCAAACCTATCAATCCTGAAAAACAACAAGGCAAAGGCTATTCGGTTTTCGACTCTCGAACGGCTCTGTGAGGTGTTAAACTGCCAGCCTGGGGATATTCTAGAATATGTCAAGAATGAGGACCCGGACTAGGTGTGGCGGGCCTCATCTCTTGTAGATTACATAGCGGTAGGGTATTCTTATAAGTATAGACGGAATCTGGAGGTTGTGAAATGGCAATTATTGAGCTAACAGACGTACGGAAAGTCTATACGCTCGGTAAGACTGAAGTACATGCCCTGAAAGGGGTCAGTTTCGAGATCGCATCTGGTGAATTCGCTTCACTGATCGGCCCTTCTGGGTCAGGAAAGTCGACCATTCTGAACTTAATCGGATGTATCGACCAACCCACAAGTGGAGTTGTCCGAATTAATGGAACTGCCACAAATGGTATGAATGATCGGGAACTAACAACTCTGCGCCATCAGACATTAGGGTTCATTTTTCAATCGTTCAACCTCATCCCGGTATTGAACGTCTACGAAAATATCGAGTTTCCCCTTTTGCTCGGGAAGACCGCGGTTCCCAAGGCGGAAGTGCATGACTGGATCACCTATCTTGTAGAGCAGGTGGGGCTGCAGGATCATATTAAACACCGGCCCAATGAACTCTCAGGAGGGCAGAGACAGCGGGTGGCGATTGCACGCGCCCTAGTGACTCGACCTGCCATTGTGCTTGCGGACGAACCAACAGCCAATCTGGACTCCAAGACGGGCCAGACAATTCTCGAGCTGATGAAGAAAATGAATGAAGAACTCAATACTACCTTCATTTTCTCTACTCATGACTCAACCATTGTGGGATTGACAGACCATGTTATCCGCTTGCTGGATGGTGAGGTTGTGGAAGAAACCTTTCAAGGCAGGGCGGCTGCGGAGGCGAGGTCATGAGCATTCTTCTGCGTATTGCCTGGCGTAATCTACGCAAACAGCGGACCAAAACCTTAATTGTGGGACTAATAATGGTTGTTGGAATCGTAGTCCTGGTGGTAGGTAATTCCCTCATGGACAGCGCTGCCGCGGGGATTGAAAAGTCATATACCCGGAATTATACTGGTCATCTCATGATCACCGGCAGTCACACAGGACGGTTGACTCTGTTTGGGTTTCAGGATTTAAGCGCCATGGAGCGGTCGGTTCCGCATATTCCTGACTATAAGGAAGTTTTGGAATATGTGCGTTCTCTGCCCTATGTTGAAAGCGTAAATCCGCAGATCACAACAGCCGCGCTGCTGACTCTAGATGATGAGCCTGTTGGCGTCACACAACTCTTCGGAATCGATCCTGTGCAGTATCAGCAGATGTTTCCTGATAACGTCGAATTAGTTGCTGGTGAGTTCTTTCGTCCAGGCGAGCAAGGTGTGGTTCTTAACGCTACCATCGTAGAAAGAATGGAGAGGCGCCAAGGTATCACGCTTCAACCAGGAGACAAAATTGTCCTTACGGGTGTGAGCGTACAGACCGGCATGCGCATCCGGGAGGTACCAATCTCTGGCATTTTCCGGTTTATTCATTCTAATCCACAGCTCGATATGGTGTCATTCCTTGACCCTGCTAATGCCCGGGACTTGGCGGGCTTGATTGTCGGTCACACAGATGCTGCTGATCTGACAGAACAGGAACAAGCCTTTCTAGGCGAGCTTGACATCGATAGTATCTTCGAAAGTCTAGACAGCCTGTTTGTGGAAACAGCGGATGATTCGGCCTTTAGACTCGAGGATCTGTTTAGTGATCCGCTAGAGCCCGAGGAGCCCGAAGAGGTGTTTGAGGAATCACCGGCTATCTACGAAGAAGACCTAGGTGCTTGGCATTTTCTCTTGGTGCGCCTTACAGATGAGCGCAGTGTAGAGCGTGCGGAGACGGACCTGGCAGCCTTTTTTGAGGAACACAATATCCCCGCCCAAACCAGCAATTGGCTGCAGGCAGCAGGAGCGACAGCTGAGTTGGGCTACGGAATCAAGAGTATCTTCAATGGTATTGTGGCCGTAATTGCTGTCGTGGCGGTCATCATTATCATGAATACTCTTGTGATCTCTGTCACCGAACGGACTGCTGAGATTGGAACCATGCGAGCCATTGGTGCGCAGAAAAGCTTTGTTTGGAAGATGATTCTCAGCGAAACTCTGCTTTTGACTGGGTTGTCTGGAGCAATTGGGATCGCTTTGGGCAGCATTATTCTAGCAGTACTGAATGTGATGGGGATCGAAGCAACCAATATGTTCTTTGAAATCCTCTATGGAGGCAAAGTTTTGAAGCCTCAGCTATCACTATCTTCTGTGCTGCTGGCATTGGGTGTTGTCGTTGTGGTAGGCGTCGTAGCGAGTTCGTACCCCGCTTCGATCGTTATGCGGATGGAGCCTGTCAAGGCAATGCAGAGTGAGTGAGGTGCAGGTAAATGCTGAGTGTAGTTCTGAAGATATCAGCGCGCAATGTGTGGAGACAGAAAAAGCGCAGTTTTCTTTTGGCAGGAGCCATCGCGTTCAGTATGTTTGTGATCACGATAGTCAATGGTTTGACTGGAGGTGTGGTGGATAACATCCGCGTTAATTTCTCGCATGCCTTGGGCGGCCACGTCTTTATCTCCGGAAGTGAGTATCGTGAGCAAGGAATTGTGTACTTGATCGCTGATGAACAAGCGCTCCTGGACAGTCTGGCTCATTACGAAACGTCCATTGAATCCATCACCAGGCGGTCACAGGCCATGCCGAGTCTTATTTTTGGCTCGCGCCAGGCTATGCAGCTAGTGTATGGAGTGGATTTTTCAGAAGAGGATAAGTTACTGAGCAGTCTGGTTGTGACTCAAGGATCTCTAGAAAGAGTAACAGACGAGCAGACAATCATCTTACCGCGTACTGTAGCGGAACGTTTGGGAGTTGAGGCAGGCGAGACAGTTTTGATGCGCCTCGATACCATTACTGGCCAACGAAATGTAGGCGAAGTGATCGTTGCAGCTTTGATTGAAGATCAAGAGCGCTACGGGATTTCAGCTGCGTATGTCAACCGCAGTTATCTCAATTCTCTACTTGGGTTACGTCCTGAAGAGTATCAAGCTTTGAACCTCTTCTTGACTAATATGGATGACGCAGATGAGGTGGGGCGTGGATTTAGGGAGGCGCTCGGTGTACCTCAGCCTGCCACACTTGCAGATATTAAAGAAATGGACGAAGAAGAGGCTGTCCGAGAGCTGTTCGGCATGGCTCGGGTCGAAGAGATCGAACCGTGGGAAGGGATTAAGTATCAGGTTACGACCATCAATCAGATTATGGAACCAGTAGAAGCGGCGGTCAACGTGCTGCGCACGATTGGGCTGGCAATTTTCATAATTCTTCTGGTGATCACTGCAGTCGGAATCACGAATACTTTCCGTATGATTCTGATTGAGCGCACCAAGGAAATTGGCACAATGCGTGCCTTTGGTATGCAGCAAGGTATGGTGCGGAACATATTCCTCATGGAAGCGCTGCTTCTTAGTGGTGGTGGTGCTCTCGTCGGATTCGTTCTATATGGCGTGGTCTCCTTGGTCTTAGGACAGATCAGCTGGGATACGATGCCCGCTATGCAGTTTTTCCTTGATCAGGGACGTATCACATTTGATGCTACCGCTCGCGAAGTAGTGCTTAATACCTGCTTAATCTTGGCCATGAGCCTCTTGGCGGCGAATTTCCCTGCCAAGGCTGCCGCGAAGCTTTCTCCGGTGAAGGCCATGAGCAGCAATCTTTAGGGAGGGTTAGTCATGCGAAAGTTAATGTCTGTACTCATTGTGGTGCTTATACTGGGCTGCTCTGCCGCTCCAGTTCTCGCAAAAGATTTGAGCATAATTGAGGAAGTTCTGAAGAAAGTCGATGAACAGTCATACTTCCCAGATACGGATGTAACCGCCTTGATGAGCATGATCATCGAGGATCCGGAGGAAGGCCTAGAAAAAATCGTGGTCCGCTATTTTCGCCGAGACGACGGCGAACGTTTTCTGCTGTTAATCGAGGAACCCCAAACCCAGAAAGGGCAGGGATATCTGCTTGAAGGAGATAACCTGTGGTTTTATGACCCTTCTAGCCGCAAGTTCATGCATACTTCGTTGAAAGAAAGCTTCCAGGGTACAGATGCCCGCAATGCAGACTTCAGTCAGTTGACATATTCATCGTCCTATAAAGTTGTGGATTACGATGAAGGAAAGCTGGGCAATTTCCCCGTGTATATCGTGGACCTGGAGGCTGTGGACGATAGAGTGCCATATCCATATGCAAAGCTCTGGATCACTAAGGAAGGCAACCTGGTGCTCAGGACTCAGGAGTTTAGCTTGAACAAGCGATTGATGCGTTCGGGACTGTTCCCCAGCTATGCCCGAGTAGGGAACGGAGTACTTCCTACTCAGATGATTTTCATTGATGAATTGGTGGAAGGAAAGAAGACCCAGATTACTCTAACAGAGATATCTACTGCGAAGCTTCCGGACAATGTTTTCACCAGGGCCTTTTTAGAACGGGCAAGCCGCTAGGAGGGTAGTTATGAAGCGAATCTCGCTTGTTTGCATTCTACTGGTTTTATTGAGTACGACGGCCGTATCAGCGTTGGATCTTGATTTGGACGAACTGTTTGGCGGAGAGCTGCTGCTGGACCTTGAGGAGAGTTCGGAGGCATTTTCTCCTGCAGATATGGTGTTGGTAGGTAAGGGAATTGAGGTGGGTGGCTCTTACCACCTGGGCACAGAGTTCAGCCATACAAAAACCTCCGTTTCTCTCAAATCATTCTTCGGGACTATCGAGGGAGAACTGTCAGCTGATGCGCTTGACATTCGCCTTTCTGGAGATCTATATGCCGATCTCAGGCCTGATCCTCGTTGGCGAGTGTTCCTTAAGACCACCTATTCCGGCAGTCTGAACCAAAGCAAACTTGACCTGTCGTTTTCTGCGCCTGATATGCCTAACCTATCGGATAGGAGCAGTTCTGACGGGCTGGATTTGTCACTGCATGAGTTTTTCTTAGACTATACACTGCTAGATAAGGTTTACCTGCGCCTGGGTAAGCAGGTGATTGGATGGGGGTATTTGTTTGATCCTGTAGGACAAGTGGCTGCAGATGGCTGGGATTTTGACAACGATGACACGAGCTCGTATTTCAGCCAAGACAGCAGCAGTATCTGGCAGGGAAGGCCGGGAGTCTTGGCACTGCGGTTAAGCTATCCTATTCAGAGCAACAACTTGTATCTTCATCTTGTCCTAGATGAGCAGGAAGAAGGTTACCAGGTGGTTGTGGTGCCAAAAGTGGATTATGTCCTGGGCAAGACTGATTTCAGTGCGGCATTTGCGTATAGCGGAGGTCGGCCTTTGCAGTTCATGGGTTCATTTTCCTCTTCTGTTGGTAGGATCGGTGTATTTGGAGAGACAGTGGTTACTCTAGACGGCGAGGAAAGCGCTTCGCCTTGGCAGAGCCAACTCGGTGCTTTTTACAACCACAGTGATGATGAGGGGCTGTTCAATTTAAGCTCAGCGGTCTTCTATCAGTATAATGAAGACCATTCCGTGGGCATATCACTGGGATGGAATGATATCTTAAAATCCAAGTTTTCTGCAACAGGTACGTGGATCGGAGTTCCGTCCACAGATTCAGGGGTGCTGTCGTTGAGCCTTCAGCTGCCGAGGGTAGAGTTCATTCGGCCAGAGTTGGGTGTGAGCTACATGTATGGCAAGCAGCAGATTAATTATCCGGGAATTCCGTTTCCGATGGAGCTCGACGGCACCACACGGGTATACTTCGCTGTCACTTTGGGAAGCGGCTCATTCTGATGAAAAAGAGAGCCTGCGGGCAATGATTACGCCGCAGGCCTTTCTCTCTTAGGATCGATCAGTCAGTGAGATGGTGATGTCAAAATTGCCGATCGCTGTTTCGAGCGACAGCACAATTGCTTGGGGTGTAGCCATAGAAAGCGATCTGCCGCCTCCTACCATGATTTGGGGAGGCACGATATTGCAGTTGTAGTTCTGCTGTGATAGGCGGGTGAGTGCATTACCGCTGATAATGTTAGCCAGCTCACCCATGGCGGAGGTAACAAACGCATCGAGCTCGTCCATTTCCATTCCAGACATGATCTTCACCATTTCTAAGGCCATCTCTTTAGGGAAGCTGTAGAGGAGCGATCCGGTGAGGTCACCCGTGACTCCGATTACCACGTTTGCTTCTAGAAACGGAACCAATTCTTCCGTTACCCGCAGGCCTGACCGATTGGTTTCCAGATCAAGCATAATTCTAAACACGTCTTGTGTTGCCAGATAAAAGGCATTTATGTACTCAGCTCTCATGGCCGCCTCCTTGACTTCGCAGAAACTCCCCAATCTTCTGATCTTCGCCGGCCACGTGCATGATCAGCCAGGTCATCAGGCGGCCGCCGAGTTCCTGCATCAGTTCTTGCGTGTAACCTTCTTGCGCAACCCGATTTACATAGTTCTGGATTACTCCGCGAAACTGGGAGTGGATGGCCCGATGTCTTTCTCGTTCAGGATATCCAATCTCTTCTTGGAAGCGCTCCTCATCGCTAAAGTGGATAACAACGTATTCCTGCATAAAGGCTAAGGTTTCTTTGACTTCCTCCACCTTTTCATCCCAAAGCCTGGGAGATTGTACTATGCTGATGAAGCTAGAAACCCGCTTAAACAGCTCTTGATGCTGGGTGTCGATGAGGACCGCTCCCACCCGGTATTTTTCTTTCCACATCATGGTAATCGCCTCCTACATAAGAGTGAGATTTCTCGCTTGTGCGGGATTTTTCCTTCCCATAAAACTAATTTGATATGTGATATAATGTACAAAAACAATAAGGAGTTGATGGTGTGTTCAGTAAACTATTTATGTTGGGTATCGTTGTCACGCTGGTGTATGGTATGAGTTGTGGCCACGTTTGGGCTGCCGAAAAACCCAATCCTATTGTCACCATCGATATGGGCGACTTGGCGGCCATTGACATTGAGCTTTACCCTGATGTGGCACCAAACACCGTTCGTAACTTCATTTATTTAGTTGAGCAAGGTTTCTATGATGGCCTGACATTTCATCGAGTTATTCCTGGTTTCATGATTCAAGGGGGAGACCCGAAGGGAAATGGTACTGGGGGGCCGGGCTACAGCATAAAAGGCGAGTTTTCGCGTAATGGTTTTCTGAATGAGCTCAAACATGAGCGGGGCGTAATCTCCATGGCGCGGACGAGCGACCCGAATTCGGCGGGTTCTCAGTTCTTCATCATGGTGGACAGTGCTCCACACCTAGATGGTTCATACGCAGCCTTTGGTAAGGTAATCAGCGGTATGGAAGTGGTGGACAAGATAGTCACTGCACCTCGAGGGTTTAATGATCGGCCTCTTCAACCGCAAAAAATGGTCAGTGTGACAGTACAGACATTTGGCGTTGAGTACCCCGATCCAGAGATCATCAAGTAAGGAAAAGCGGTTGGCTTCGTTACCGAAGGCAACCGCTTTGTTCTACACTCGGAAATTTGAAATCAGCTGCGCCATTCGTTCAGACATCTGGGTGACAGCATTGGCGCTTTCGGCTAGGCTGCGCATACTCTGCGCCTGCTGCTCAGCAGTTGCCAAGAGCTCGTGCATTCCTCGTTCTAGTGATTGAGTGGCTTCAGCCGCATTGAAGATAAGCTCTGTCGTCAGATCGATCTTGGCAGCGATCCCCTCAAACTGTGTGTCTAGGGCGGAGAAGGCTGCTGTAGTATCAGTAATCTCCGCATTACTTTTCACGGCCGCAGCCGCCGCCTGTTCAGTACCATGGGTGAGCTCTTGTATGCTATCGCGGATGTTGGCAGCAGACCGCTGTGTCTGCTCTGCAAGCTGGCGCACCTCTTCAGCGACAACCGCAAAACTACGTCCGCTTTCTCCTGCTCGTGCGGCCTCAATCGCAGCGTTGAGAGCTAGTAGGTTGGTTTGCTCAGCGACCTCCGCAATGATTTCTACAACTTCTCTGATTTGATGGGCACCGCTTTCAAGGACGTCCATGACTCGACTCATCTCTTCAGCTGCATCGACCGCTTGGGTGATTTCCGCCTTAGTCCTATCGAGCTCGCCCTTTCCGTCTTGAGCTAGGCTGCGGACCTGTTCGCTGTTGGCCGCCATTTCTTTAGTCAGCGTACTGATCTGTCTTGTGCGGTCAGTCAATGCAGATAGGGCTTCCACCGTCTGCGTAATAGCTGCTGAGTTCTCTTGGCTGGTGGCTGACAGCTGTTGGCTGGCGGTGCTTGCCGCTACAACAACTTCTTCGATGGCAGCTATCATCTGTCGGAGGCTTTGGCGCATTGAATCAAAGGCGTCGCCTAACTGCCCTAGTTCGTCACTGCGATCCTGCTTAGTTTCTACAGTTAAATCACCAGAGGCAATGCTGTGAGCGGCTTCAGCAAGCTGCACAATCGGCCTTGTAAAGCCCTTGGCTCCCAAGTAGCTGAGAACACCCACGATGAACGCTATACCTAACAGAATAACCCCTGCCTGCAGCCATAGAGTACGCACTGATGCGAAAGCAGTGGCTGCGTCAGTCTCCACAACCAAACCCAGGTGTGAGTTTGCAAACGGTATAATACCGATGCTGCCAAGTACACCTCGTCCTTCATAGTTGGTGTATTCTTTGGAAAGCTTTTTTTCACTCATGTTGGCCTCTTGGATGAGCTCCAGCACGGGGCCGGCTATGACAGTGTTGATGGCCTGCGGCGCAGTGGAGCTCTGAATACGGCTGTAAAGCTTACCGGTGTCATCGACTAAATAAGCAACTTGCTCGATGTCTGTGCTGCCGCAGTGCATCATAGCGTTAATTCGGCCTTCACTAATTCCTAAACCCAGGATGCCGCTGACAACTGATTCATCGGCCAAACTCGGTATTGGATAGAGCACATAGGAAAAGTGCTGTTCATGGACGGGTGAATAAATCCAGGGAGACCAACTGACTTCGTTCGACGAAAAAGCGTCAGCAATGAACTCATGCGCCCCCTCAGTGAGAGTCCCTTGCTCACTGTAGATGACTTCACCCTTTACCGCAACAATTACATCATCGATTTGAAACTCGCTTTCTTCTTTCAGCCGATGAAGGGCTTGAACAAGAGATGTATGCGTATTGCGCCAAGTCATTGAATCACGTTCTGCCGATTCTAGGATCGGAACAGTCCAGTACATACCCCTGCGTTCATCTGTAGCAAACTGTCTTGCAGCGTTTACTGCTTGCTCTTGAAATGTGAGGAGACTGGCACTGATAGCTGATACCGTCTCTTCACTGCCGCGAATGACTTCGCTTCTTTTGTGGGCAAGCAGCTGCTGCATAAACACGACACTGAGTATACTTGCCGGGATAATTCCGACGATGATGAACAAGACTACGAGCTTGGTCTGCAGAGAGCGTCCTCGCACTGACCTTCCCTCCGTTCTTTTCACAGCGTTTATTCAAGACTCATAAGCACGCTGTGGCTTGGACTAAGCTGGGCTAGACCGCGACCGCGGTTCTTGGCGTAAAACTCAGCAATTTCCTCATCAACCTGCTCTGGCACAAATTTCTCACTGCGGTCCCAGCGCTCTCCAATATCGGGAACAGAGCGGAAGAGCATGCGTGTATAAGGGTGAACCGGATTATGATAGACTTCCCGAGTTGCTCCTTTTTCTACGAGCCTACCGCGATGCATGATCATAGTGTAATCGCTGATGTAGTATCCTAGGGCGAGGTCATGGGTGATAAACAGGACCGACATACCGTTATTCTTACAGATGTCAACCAAGAGGTTGAGTACCCCCATGCGAGTGGAAGCATCGAGCATGCTGATCAGTTCGTCTGCAACCAATACTTCCACATCTAATAGGAGTGCTCGCGCGATCAGCAAGCGCTGCAGCTGTCCACCGCTCAGCTGGTGGGGGAATTGGTGCAGAACCCTATCAGGGTTCAAATTCACTGCCTGCAGTACTTCGCGCGTTCTCTCTTCCCTATTTTTTACATCTGGCAGAAATACGTCGTAGACCATGTCAAAGGCTCTATCGACACGGAAAAGGGGATTGAACGACGAAAATGGATCCTGAAAAACACCCTGCACACGGCGATAGTACTCCCGAAGAGCTGTTTTGCCGCGAATCTCTGTAACATCCTGCCCCTTGTAGTACAGCTTGCCCGATGTGGGGCGGAGGAGCTTTAGGATCATACGCCCAATAGTGGTCTTTCCACTTCCACTTTCTCCAATGAGTGACAAAATGGTGCCAGGATACATCTCAAAGGATACATTATTGACAGCTGTTGTCTGCTGCCGAAAGAAGACTCCGCTGCTGAAGACCTTCGTGAGATTCTCTGCGGAGATGACGGGTTGAACTCTTCTATCAGCCAACGCTTTCACTTCCAATCTCGGTGTAATGCCAGCAGGCAATGCTGTGTTCCGGATTAATGTGTTCTGTGATAGGAGTCTGCTCACACTTGCTTGTCTTGTACGGACATCTAAACCGGAAGCGGCAGCCAGGCCCAATATTGAGGAGTTCAGGTGGCGTTCCCTTAATGCCTTCCAGCTTCTGCTCCTCATACTGGACTCCTACCCTTGGTAGAGAATCGATCAACGCCTTAGTGTATGGGTGACGGGGCCTGTAAACTATTTCATCAATTGGGCCCATTTCGACAATGTGGCCGCCGTACATAATCATCAAACGATCAGCAATCTGATAAAGGATTGCCAGGTCGTGCGTGATAAACATGGCTGAGCCAATGATGCCTTGATCTCTTAGTTCTACCAGAAGGCTGGCGGCAAATCTCTGAGAACTCACGTCTAGTGCGGACGTTATCTCGTCAGCAATCACGAGTTCTGGATTGAGGATAGTGGAGATTACCATGATTATCCGCTGCTTCATGCCACCTGACAATTCAATCGGGTACCTATCAAGCACATCTGGACTAAGATTTACGAAGCGAAGTCTTTCTTCGACTCTCTCGAAGAACTTCTTATCGGCTGGAATGCCGTGTTCTCGCACGATGTCGGACATAAAAGTCCGGATCTTCTTGGTCGGGCTTAGCGCATCCAGAGCATATTGAGGGATAATCGATATATCCCGCAGGCGTCTCTGGCGGAAGGCTTCCTTGCTCATAGTCATAATATCTTGACCGAGAAAGATGGCTTTGCCATCAATGTGCCGAAGTGGCGGTTTGCGCAGCATGAGCGTATGTGCCAGCGTGCTCTTACCACAACCCGATTCACCGGCAATACCCAGGATTTCGCCTCTGCGTACCTGAAAAGACACACCATCAAGGGCCTTAACATCACCTTTGAGAATGCGGTAGTAGGCCCGCAGTTCTTGAACATCTAGAATTACTTCTGCTGCCATTCTTACATCTCCCTCAAACGTGGATTGAACACTTCATCAAGGCCCGTATTAATAAAGTACAGCGAGACGATGAGCATCGTCAGGATTAACCCCGGGATGATCGTCCACCACCACATGCCTAGGTGGAGGGCGTTCCAGTTAACTGCATTTTGCAGGACAAGACCTAAAGAGATTCCTCGAGTTGGGCCTAAACCTAAGAATTCCAATCCCACAGATGACAGGATGGTTCCATTGAACTGCAGGATATACACCATAAAAACGTACGAGAACATGTTAGCTGCGATGTCTTCGCGCAAAATGCGGAATGTTGGTGTTGCTGAGATGCGCGAAAGGTTGACGAACTCTTGACTCTTTAGAGAGAGGGTCTGCGAACGTACAGCCCGAGCTGTCCAGGGCCATGCGGTGGCTGCCACAATCAAGGACTGTGTAACAATCCCCCGGTAAGGCAGGTAAGCTGACAATATAATGAGCAGCGCCAGTGAGGGGATAACCATGAAGATGTTAGTTAGAGCCATCAGGCTCTCGTCAGCTGCCTGGCCGCTGAAATAGCCAGAGACGAATCCGACTACCAGTCCAATTGCTGAGGCGATGGTTCCAGCGATAAAGCCAACCAGCAGAGTAGAACGCAGCCCGTACACTACCTGAGTAAATACGTCACGGCCCATGATTGTTGTACCAAACCAATGCTGCTTTGAGGGCGGCTGGTAGCCCATTCCTGCAAATTCTTCATAGTCATAGGGGGTAACAATGGGGCCAATGATGGAGAGGATCACAATAGATAAGAAGATTACCACACCAAAGATAACCTTCTTATTGGATACAGCGAAATACAGGTTCTCATGCTTTTGCCAGAAGTCTTTCATTGCCATAATTAAACCTCCCCTGAATAGGAATGGCGCACCCGGGGGTCAATCAACATGTAGATGATATCAATTGCGAAGTTGGCCAAGAGCACCATTACAATCAAGAATAGGAAGCATCCTTGGATCAAGAAATAGTCATTCTGTTTAATGGCTTGGACCATGAGATAACCAAGGCCTGGATATGAAAACACCATCTGAGTCAGAACGGCGCCTGAGACGATTGTTCCTAAGCTGATTGCAAGGCCGGTAACCTGGGGGAGAATACCATTGCGGTAACCGTAGTTTAGAATCAGGCGATCAGATGCGCCCAGTGATTCCATGTACTTAGCATAGTTGGTGTTGGTTTCGTAGATGATCATATTGCGCATACCAATAGCCCATCCGCCTAGCTGTACTAAGAACAGCGTAAGGAACGGCATGAACCAGTGCATGATGAAGTCCCAGATAAACGCCAGAGTCCAGCCTGGTTTCATAGTTGCACTGTACGCATGACTTGTTGGGAAGATCCCTAACACAATGCCTAAAACGTAAGAGACAACTAATGCGAACCAGAAGTATGGTGATGAGGTGAGGAAGTAGAAAATAGGCATTAAGAAGTTATCTGCCTTTTTCTTAACACCAGAAAATGCTCCTAGTTTATTGCCTATAATCCAGCTGAGGATTATGGCAGGCAATAAGATAATGATGTCATAAATGATAGCGTCACGAATGATATCCAGAACAGGTTTGGGGTACTGGCTAATACTGATTCCTAAGTCTCCTGCGAACAGCGAACGCCAAAACCCGAAGTATTGCTGGATAAGTGGCTGATCGAGGCCGAACGTTTTTACGAAGAAGCTCTCGAGGATTTCGCGTCCGCCCTCAAGCACAGTAAAGCGCGACAGCAGCATGCTGATCGGATCTCCTGGTGCAAAGCGCGGTACAGCCCAGTT
>JAAYMS010000169.1 GCA_012521295.1 Bacillota bacterium | reverse complement strand
GCTTGAAGTACTGGACTATCTTGTTCCTTGTCCCGCAACTTAGAATTAGAACATTTAGCTCATTCTTGCCTGCGATGTGTTCTAGCATAATGAACTTCCCCCAAACCGTCGAAGAATAACGGGGTACCACCGGTATGCAGGAACAAGACGTTCTTGCCAGTGATACGACGTTCTTGCAAGTACTTGTGCATTCCCCAAAAAGCCTTTCCAGTATACGTCATGTCCAGGGGTACTCCATCATTGAGAAAGACATTGTATATGACATCCAATAGCTCCCGGTTCACACTCGCGTACCCCTCGAGGACGTAATCATCAACAAATTGGACAGAATCCTCGTTAAAGGCCAAACCGAGCTTCCGGCTTCGGATAAAATCGAGGATGCTTTGTCGGATCACTTCGTGCCCTCGAGGGTTCTTCCGAGCTATACTTATCCCAACTATCTCCTTGGCATGGCCGTGAAGGAGCCTTCCGCAGACCAGACCAGCCTGAGTAGTACCCGTGCCCGAAGCCAAAAACACATAATCAAAATGTAATCCCAGTTCCGCTTCTTGCAATACTATTTCGTCGTAGCAATCAACATATGCCTGTGTTCCCAGAACGCCATGCCCACCGCCCTCTATGAAGTATGGCTTTAACCCCTCATGCCGCAGAACACGCAGTGTCGCTTCTATAGTCGTACTCACATCGTCAACGGAGCAAGTTATCCTGTGTCCGTTCAGCAACTCAACCATGCGACTATTGACGGTGGGTTGACTAGACCCAACAGGCGAAATAATGTAACAAGGCAACTGTCTCTGTGCAGCCATGTTCGCAATCACGCGGCAATGGTTCGACGCATTGCTGCCATATGTAACAACGCAATCATTTCCCGACTTCTCAATGTCCTCAAAGAAGAAACGGGCCTTTCGGGCCTTGTTTCCACCAAAGGAAAATGGCAAGAGGTCTTCGCGTTTGTAAAACAGTCGGTTCCCATGCAGATCTAGATTCGACTCGTGAATAGGAGACCGCCAGAGTTCCTCAGCGGGCCCACACCTACCGATCCGTCTATCGCGCTCATAGTCTTCCTTTGTCAGACCAAAGACGAAGCGATGAACGTAGCGGGACCCTTTCTTAACGTCTCCGCGAAGGAGCCCCTCCTTTCGGAAACCCAGTCGTTCAAACAGCCTCTGCGCGGCAAGGTTTTCGACTTCCGTAAAAAGGTAGACCCTGTTGAGATTCAATTCATGAAAGGCGTACTCGAGCAACAGTTCTGAGGCCTTTCTGGCAACCCCTCTCCCCAAGTACCCTCTTTCCCCTAGGGTAATGTAATACTCTGCTTTCCCATTTCTGGCATCAATGTTCAACAGCCCGATGATACCAACTGGCTTTTCGTCCACCTCAATAACCGCATCGTAACGGTCTGAGCGTTCCTTGACTCTTTCAAACCAAGCCAGCGTTTTGTCGAAATCAAGTGGCAGATCCTAGTGCAGGTATTGATTGTTTCTCGCATCATTTATCCATCGAACCTTGTCCGGAATATCTCTTTCCTCAAACTTCCTGATCCTGACATCCATAGACCAGACCGCCTTTTTCTGAAGTACCTCACAGAACCAACTCTCTCCAAATCCCGTTGGTTGCGTCAAAACCCATAGAAGCTATCAGGTTGTCGCGTGAAAACGATTATCACTGCTCCCCCGCCGCATAACATAACATAACACTTCCTCCCGTTACGGCACTACGGGGCCCCCGCCAGCGCCAATAGACCTTTCCCCTTTCTGTTAGGTTCGCGTCGCTTCGCTCAGGACTCTGCACGGTCAGTAGCCAGTTCCTAATCAAAAAACCAGGAAGAGACTCTCACATCCGTTGATACATGAACGGAGTGACGTGCCATGGCTCCTCAGAATGAGACTTGAGCTGCAACCCGAGGCAAGAGGAAGACTCGTTATTCCCAGCGGTTCGAGGAGAGACCTATCCTCGCCAGACAGATGATCTGCCAATTCGTATTTCTTCGCGATCAGATTCCCTTTCTTGATGCGCGTGTCTAAAAGGATTTAAGCGTAGATACTCTTCCTGGTGGCAACTCTCCATAAAGTTCGGAGCAGGATACTAATATCGAACAACAGGCTGAACTTCTCAACGTACTCCACATCTATTCTTATCCTCTCTTCCCAGCTAGCTGAGTTCCTGACAGTTACTTGGGCCAAACCAGTGATTCCTGGTCGCACCTCAAATCGTCGCTTTGCCCAATCAGGGTAATCGCAGTATCCGCAGTACGGATGATATGTAACCGGGGGCCTGGGACCAACCAAGCTCATGTCACCCTTAACCACGTTGATCAGCTGCGGCAGTTCATCTAGGCTGGACAGTCTCAGGATACGACCAACCCTGGTTATTCTAGGGTCGTCAGCTCCCGATACTCTTAGCCCGTCACCGATACGCTCTGCGTCAACAACCATTGTCCTGAACTTGTAGATCCTAAAGGGCACACCGTTCCTTCCTAACCTTTCCTGAATGAAAAAGACAGGACCTCTAGAGTCCAGCTTAATCGCAAAAGAGATAAGGAGAAGCACCGGAGAAAAGACAACAAGTCCAATCGACGCACAAACGATGTCAAACAGGCGCTTTACTGCCAACTGGAGTCGTCGCACTGCAGCTTCACCCTCCATAGTCCCTGGACGACCCTTGTAACACGTGCAAGTTCTCCATCAGTCATATTTGAGTCGCTGGGCAAGCAAACCCCATTGCTAAAGATGACTTCAGACACACTACCTTGGTCCTGCAGGGTAATGAAATCACAGTCACGGTAATACGGCTGAAGATGCATCGGTTTCCAAATGGGCCTGGATTCTATGTTCTCTGCTTCCAGAGCCTCAACAACATCTTGAGGCCTCACTTCGCCATTGAGAAGAACGCAGGTCAGCCAATAATTGGGCATGTCGTATTCCTGAACCGGCATCATCTCGAGACCATCCAGAACACTCAGATGCTGCCTGTAGTACTCGAATATGTACTTTTTCTTCGCAATCCGCTCAGCCAAAACCTTTAGCTGTCCCCTACCGATCCCAGCACAAACATTGCTCATCCGATAGTTGTAGCCCAGTTC
>JAAYMS010000186.1 GCA_012521295.1 Bacillota bacterium | reverse complement strand
GGGATGCGGTCGATCCCCGCGTGTGCGGGGTAGACATGGGTATTCGGAGATAAAGAGGGACGGGATGCGGTCGATCCCCGCGTGTGCGGGGTAGACAGGGTTCAACCCTCGCATCTTTTCGATGCGAGAGGTCGATCCCCGCGTGTGCGGGGTAGACCCTAAAAAACAATTCTGATTATTCAGTCCCATTCTGTGTTGCATACCTTTTTCACGTGTCTCTTGTACGCTTCCGGGCTAATATCATTCCATCTAATTCAACTAAGTCGATGGGAGGCGTTCCAAGAACTCGAAGACTTTGGCCAGCCGGAACAGAGGAATCTCCCCACACCATCACAATACTGCTATCAGAAAGACCGGCAAACCATTCTTCTAGAACATCCCAGATGCGGTCTCGGACTCCTGCTGATATCTGTGTGCTCGTATAGACTCCCGGGCCTATCTCTAGCATGGCTGAGGCAAGAAAACCCCGTATCCGGTCCGGTACGTTACGCGTCACTACCACTGTCATCGACATAGAGCAACTCCTTAATCTTCTCAATCATACGAGGGATCACTTTATGTTTCTTGAACCACCGAGCAGCCTCATAGCGTATATGCCGCTCTAGTACTCCCTCAGGTATGTTCTTGGCTGCTACTGAGAATGCTAATGGAATTGTGATCTCTGTCCGGAAGAGATCTGCAATGTCCAGCGTAAAGGCGTTACTTGAGTCTTCGTGGATAAACCCCAAGGGAGGCAAGGCTCCTACCGCAGCTACCGCAATATCTGCAGCTGCTTCGACAAATGTAGCTGCATGATTAATTGCTTGATTCGGAAGATCGGCTGCAGTCGGATTCTGCCGGTCGTATCGCCTACCCGACCAGTCTATTCCGTATCGATCAGCTAAAATCTTGTAGGTTTCTCTCATCCGGCTACCTTCCATACCGCGCAACACACTGATATCTTCATGTGGAAAAGCACTCTGAAACCTAAATGCGTACATCCGCCTTGCGATACGAACCCGCATCTCCTCATCAGCCCAGAGCATTGCATGGGCCCTCGCTATTTTTGAACGTCCTGTCCCCATAGGAGGGGCCGTATAGAACTTGACCCCTCCTTCACCCACTGCTGCGATTAGGGTTCCCTGCCGAGCCATGATACGCAGAACATCATGAGTTATCGTTGTCCCCGGACCAAGCAAGATCATCGAAATCGTCTGATAAGGAATCGCGTAGTTACCCGGCTCAATATCATCGGAGCCTGAAGTTTGAAATCGTAATGTCCCATCTTCAATGTACAAGTTGCCTCGGGACAGCCACAGAAGCCCGTGACGATCCGCATGGGGGATACGACCCGAAGCAATTCCGAGTCTTCCCGGAAATAATGACATGTTACATCACCGGCCTCAATAGAATCATCCCATATCCAAAAGCGCGATGCCTTCCCACACCGGTCATAAGAAGTTCTCGAAAACCTTCCGGATCGGTAACCGTTAAGATACCTCTGAACTCCGCATGAGGACGGATAAGATACCTAACCCGGCGCCTTCCATCTACTCGGTTTGTCTGGCGCATCTGTCTCACATGTCTAAAGCCACTCAGTTCCACACTGGATACAGAAACGCCCCTCTGTTCTAATCTTTCAAGGATCCATTTGCAATAGACACTTGAGCGATCTAGTTCGTCGGTTTCTGTATTATCGGCAGCGATTAAGAAGATGTCTTTTTCTATTCCGCTCCCTGTCTTACGGCCAACGGGGCAGCACAAGACCTCAAAGCCCAGAGAACGGCCGGCTCCGATGAAAGGCATTGCTTTACTAGCGATGTCTCCCGAAACACCGCAAACCCTCGCTGCTACAGGGTCGGCAAAAGCTGCCATATATTCTCGTAACTCATCAGCATCATGAGACGCGTATCCAAGGAGCCTCGGAGGTCTCCGCCTGTCCATAAAGAGGCGCCATGGTTTCGGCGCCAGCAACCCAAACGCTGCACCTAACCAGGCATGAATTCCATATCCGAAATCTATATCTTCAGGCCGTCTAGCAAATCCCTGCAGATGGAGAAATTTGTGCAGAGCGATAGGATCCAAGGACATTTCTATCATATAGAGTGGTTTCATCTTGTCCCTCCTATCATACCCTCAACTCTCCAGCGACTGCCTACTGGGATCTGATTAGCCCAATCGCGTAGATCATAGACTAGACGCGCAGAGTACTCAGTCTCGTCGGTCGTACGGGGTGTCCAACATGCACGACACCCCTGAGATGAATCTACCGGTTCACCGTTACGCTTCCAAACCGGAACGGACTCAAGAATGGTTAGTAAGTCATGACCTTCGCAGAGAGGTGTTATCGGATCGAGCAATGGCCGCGCTGGAAGACAAGTCTTACGTCCAATGAAAAGCGGACGCCGAGGCTTTTTGAAAGCTTGTACAAGGTCCTCGATACTCGGATACTCTTCTCCTCTGACTGTCAAGGCGATGGTCATTAGCCCATCTTCCCAGTAATGACGATAGCGTTGGTGAATCCCAAATTTTGCTGCGGGCCCACCGGCTCTATGTTCTCGTTCTCCTCGAGTAGTCCAACAGTAAATCCGCATCTTAGTAGATCCCAAGTCAACTGTATGATAATCAACCGAAGGTTTTGGTTCTACGTCCCAACGTGCAGCAAAGTCAAGTCTATCCTGCAGAGCCTGGAGCCTTTCAAAGTCCGCGTGATGCCATCCTAAAGCGTTGGCCGCTAACCCTGTGAGCATCGCTAGTCCCGGGAACAAATCAGTAAAGCCGTGCTGATCAACGACAACTGAACCAAAGCTCATCATGGGCGCATCCAATCGCAGAATAATGGCTTTCATGATGGTTCACCCAGAGCAACTGATAAACTCCGTTCAATGGCTTCCTGTAGTGAAACCACATTTTCGGTCTCCCTTGACCACCTATATTGAGGAGTCGTCGACACACATGTGTAACCGTCCTCTTTGCCATACATCGCCTCTAGGCCACTCATGTAGTCTGCTAGAGCTGTTATCGACTGGCCCATTAATGTTTGACCTTCTTTATCAATTTTCACAGGCTTTAGAAACGCATTGGCCAAACTGCGTGGCTGTCCATCGCCCACTTCCAGCACAACACATTCGGCGCGTGCATATGGAGCGGTTGCACCCAACTTAGCACCAGGGCTTACTTGTGCAGCAGCGTTAATCAGCAGTTCAAGGAGACGCTTGGCATCCTGCTTATCATGAGTTCTCCATTCTTCGGGTTTACAACCTGTTAGATTGGAAACCAGCAATGGAATATCTACCGCTATATAGCCGTAATAGACGCCGCCGCCTAACTCCATTTCATTGGCATGAGCTGCACCAGTTTCATCTTCCGTCAAATCGTCAACTACTGTGAAGAAATCGACTTCTGTGTCTAAAGCATGGGTTGTAAAGGCATGGGCTACATGAACAGGAGCATCTACTCGGGTCAAAATATCCGATGTTACAAAGCGCCCAAAGAGAGCTCCATCAAATCCCGCCGCTGGGTCATCAATACCTGCCTGCTGCAGCAGAGCCGCGAAGTTGGGCTTGGAGCCCTTTAGTTTCTCGTCTATCCAAGACTTGGCTGCTTCCTCGTCTCCAGCCCGGGCTGCTTCCTGAATTAAGCCAACGAAATAATCTGCCTCCGGCTTGCCGAATAGGACCGGCTGTTTCATTGCCAGCGTTTCTTCATCGAGTGGCTTCTTAGTGCCTGCCGATGCCAACACATGAGTGCCAAGATGGAGAATCAAGGAATGTGCCAACTGTTCGTTCATGCCGTTCTCCACCAGACGGCGCTTCACTATCCGGTTGAAGAAGTGGCGGGTACGAAAACCCCTTGGCAGATCAGTGTGGTTTATCATCCACTCGCGCCAATGCCGTTTCTGACACTGACTAGACACTCGCAACCGAGGATATCCACCAAAGCTAATGCGCTTAGCCAATCCTACATCATCCCTATTCAGCAACGTCGCATGATAGCTTGTGAGAAAATGGATTTGTAGAAACACTCAACTCACTCCTTCTCTTTTCTCCATTAGGAACAGCTGATCATAATAATCCTTGGCGATCCGCCGATGTAGATCTTCGCGCTTTTTCTCGTCTTCTAATAGTAGAAACAAAGTACAGTCCAACCAATTCACCGAACTGTTTTTTGCCGCCAGAAACCTTGCCGCTCGGAGAAGCAAAACCCGGCGTACATCACCTTCTGCGACGAGTAGCCTTTCTAAGCGCGCCTCTGAAAATCCCTCGTCAGCAAGAACTGTTCCAAATCGCTTCTGAAAATCATGTGGCTCAGGTGCCATAAGCGCCATGCCGGCAGTGATCGTGACCCAGTCTGCTTGTCTATACTCCCAGTTATCAGGCAGATAGTGCATGGCGAACTTGTAGAACGCCAAAGGTGGGTGTTGGGTAGGCTGCATTCGGCGAAGCGCTGCTCGATCACCAGTGGAAAACTCTTCGCTGCTCAGGGCAGCTGCCAACCTTACAATCACACTTGCCAAACTGGGCGTTTCAGATGGATGATGACGTTCCAACACTCTCCCTCCTCATAAAGCCGAAATTCCCCTCAGCATAAAACCCACTCCAGAATCGATTACGAAGAGCTGTTATTCCGCGATATCTCCGGCCCGTGTGCGACGGCAGAGCTTTCTCAGCTTCTTCGAGTACTGATAAGGCATGTTTCGTTAGGATTTGAGCCCATCGCCGTTCTTCGGCATCTTTGTCGAATCGGTCAGGTACTGATAGCAGCCAGGCAAAATAGTCTTGTGACCAGCGTCGTTCAAATTTCCTAGCAAACACACTCCACCAACTTTGACTCGTGTCATCATCATATTTCAACTGGCTCGGGCCTCCCTGAAGAAGAGCAAATATCGCTGGTTTGAGCACTCTGTTTTGCATGGTTCCTGCATAAGCGATACCCAAGCGGCTGAGATCAGCCAAAGAGTCGCGTGCATCACCCCCGCCAAAGAAAAGCTTTACGCGTTCTCTTGGAATCATGATTTCCCATTCATAGAAGCCATCTGTGGTTCCCTGTCCTCGTACTAAAACCGATGCAGTAAGCCAAAATGGGCCGCTCCATCCAGACAATGGTGCTTGCAGTTTACTCAGACCAAGCTCGTCTCCAAACAAGATCCTTCGCATCAGTTCAGCCGTCAACCCGTTAGGTGATACAGTAAGTGCCTTCGGATCACCCCTCCCTGCTAGCTCTACAGGAAGCCAAGGATCACCGACTACACCGTTCAACTCTTTTGCAGCGATACGGGTCTTTTTGGCCGAATAAGTCTGAGCAATAAGCTCATCGCCCCTTCGGACAAACCGGATTCGACGGCAAATCTCGATGTAGAAGGGATCTAAGTCAGCCAAAGTGAATTGCTCTTCTCCATCCCAGGGTTCTGTCCAGATCAAGACGAGCCCGTTTGGATCAAATCCAAATGGCTGTTCCAACACGTCTTGTCTATGCAACAGCAGACGTCTTACAGCGTCCCTCCAACGTCCGCCGAGGCTCCTATCCCGAACTAATTCCACAATTGGGCGATTCCCAAACCCGCTGTTCATTCTGGAAATGCCCTGATTCCCTTGACCCATAAATCCGCTCATCGTTTGCAGGCTAATCAGAGCGTAAATCCATTCGTCTACAAATGGTCGTTGAGCACGATTTTGCTTAATATCGTGATTCTTAGCGGTTTGGAGCAGGTCCAGTTTATCGGGAGTCAAGATTTCAGCCGACGGTCTGACCGCTTTCTTTAGGGGAGGCTGCATAAATGCTGGCTTGTTACCGTCTTCCACAACCAACTCCCATGCACATTCCCCTGTTGGGCCTGAGAGGCCGATTAACCCCGCTCGCCAGTAGTCGGCTGTTTGCACGGGTGCTGTGTCGCCATTTCTGACCAATACAGCCCCTGCAAGATATGTGAGAAAAACATGGAAGGCATCTGCCTGGTGGCGCTGAATCCCAACTAGTTGGTGAACCCTATCGGTACCCAATGCCTCGAGTAGTTCAGGTAAACTAATCTCCTCACGGCCATCATCTGTCAACACTCGAAAAAGTGGGTCATGCAAGAGATTCACTTTACTTCCTCCAATCCTAAGGAACTATAGCGGTAGAGTTTATCAGACCAGCGAAATACAATTGCGCCATCCTCAACCGCCTCGACCACCGCCACTTCCGGTGTTTCTGACGGTGCCATGTGGCTGGGAATAGTCATCTCCCGCAGTATCTGTCTAAACGGGCTTTCTACCGCTTTCGATAAGAGAACCCGATATTGGTCAGCTCCAAGTCTGGTGGTTACTTTAGTGCCTGAATCTACAAACCTAAATTCTCCAAAGTACTGATCGTATGTGCTGGAAACGGTGGAGGCCGCTATGGCACGGGCTGCATCTTTTCCCCACATGGCTTGTCCATGAGCATTCCAGCAGTCAGAATTGAGCATGTTTAAGGATTCTGGATGAGTTGCCTTCTCTACTAGCAAACGATTGTCTCTCGGTATGACCACCACGGGATGCTCGTTGATAATCTGCCAAGTTCGCTCAAGGGTGCGGACATCTTCATACACACTGCCAAAGCCTGCTTTCTTCAGAAAACCGCTGACTTCGCCTCTATGGTCCAGCCCAGTTTCGAGGCTCTGTTCGGGAACCAAAACCAGACATAAGGCTTCTTCAAACCCCTTCGGCCTAGTTCTCTTGTGACGATGAAGCCGTCCAATGCGCTGGAGTAAAACGTCACTGGGTACTAAATCTGTGATCAGCAGGTCAGCGTCTATGTCGAGGCTCTGCTCTAGAGTCTGTGTGCCGATCAGCAGACGAGGGCCTGACGGAGAACGCTTACCGAACTGTTCAGTGATTGCCTTGTCCAAAACAGTCCTGTCTTCCGGGGCAAATCTCCCGTGGTGAGGGCAGGACTGCCCGGCGCACTTAAACAGCCATTCTCTCTTCACGCCGGGATGAGAACTTACATAGCTAAACAACTCTACGGCTCGAGCGACAGTATTGAGCACTACTAACACGCGTGCCCCAGATTCGAGCTGTTGTACAACGTACTCGGTCAACTGATTTAGCCTAAAAGAGTATGGTAAGGTCTCTAGGTAGACTTTCTTTTCATCCTGAACTTGGGGTGTAGAAATGAGGGTTCCATCAGCGAGCGTTACTGCAGGATATGGTGTCTCAGTAGCTTCTGGAAGGGATGTTGATTTCGGGTTAGTCGAGCGCAGAAATAAGATTTTGGCCGATGAACCTAGAGTCGCAGAAAGAAGTAGAGCTTTACCTCCAACCGCTAAATGGTGATCCAGTAAAGTACTTAACAGTTGAGACATGTATCGGTCAGAGGCATGCACTTCGTCAACTACGAGTAGACTGCGGCTTAAGCAAATAGAGCGGAGGTGAGCATGAGCCGTCTGAACGATGGACAGTAATGCCTGGTCAATAGTCCCGACGGCAATGGTAGAAGCTAAAAAGCGTTTAGGGCGTTCAGCGGCCCATAGACGTTCAGAAATCTGAATGTCAGGATCCTCCTGCCACAAGTTGGAGTCTTCTGGACCTGCGATCAGGTCCTTGGGATTCATTCCGTCCATCTGGGCGTAACCGGGTACGGCCAGCAGGACATTTGGCCGGTTTTCTTCTTGAGGAAACCACCGCTTAACTGTGTCCAAGACTCTTTCGTAGAGTTCTATAGCTGCGACTCGAGTGGGCAGAGCGAAATAGAGTCCATCCACTTTCCCACTCATAAACAACTTACAGAACCAGTTGATCGCTGCCTCAGTCTTACCTGACCCAGTCTCAGACTCCGCAATCAAGAGATTAGTGTTTGGATGCTCTGGATCTAGTTGATCGATTATTTCCTGCAGTGGCCGGGGATGAAAGGGGAATCTATCTGAGAATCTGTCTCCAAGACCGCCAAGTAGTGGACGAAAGCTTCGGCTGTCTAGTCCTATGCTCTGCAAGACTCGATCAACGACAGCTTTTCCATGTTCAAAGCGCTCGGGTAGTTCGACTCCTTCTACAGGAAACCACTGTGGATGAGAACCGATCCAGTCCGCCAACATAACTAAGCCGGCGAATAGATGATGAAACTTCGGTTCGCTAGGAAGGGTTTCGTTATGTTGAGAGAATGCTTGGGGAAAGGCATATCTGGCCCATTGTGCGATCTCACCGATTCCTTCAAACGGATCCAACCTAGACGCAGTCCAGTATTTTCTCGCTAGTTTGAGGTATCCACGTTGAGAATCATCAAATACTACGGGTTTGCCATGATGCGAAAGAATTGCAAAAAAGTAGCTCTGAAAAACATGAGGATCACTGAACCAGTAATGCATTTCCGGAGGTAGGACTGAGGACAGGCGTTGGGATAGAACTGGTTCTTCGAGGATAGGAGCAATTTCTCGGATATGACCTGCTCTGACTTTACTATCAGGGAAAACCTTCAGCTGAAATCCCCAATTGACTTTACCTATATCATGGAGCATAGCCAAGACGGCCAAGCGATCTAGTTTATAAGGAGATAACTCTGTGGAAGTAGTTCGCTTTAGTGCTCGTTTGATGCCATCAACTTCACACAGCTTCCTAAAAACGAGCCCAACATCTAGACAATGTGCGGCCAACGGTAGCATCTTACCTGTTTCCTCTACATACTTCCCCCAGAAGATGTCTGTCTTCATTTGAGACCCCCACTCACCCCAAAACATGCACAGGCATCTTACATTTTCTCGCTAAATTCTTCATATTTTCGTAGAATCCTCCAATTATCCCAAATTTTATCAGACGACAGATCCCGTAGAACCTCGGTAATTGCTTGAGGACAAGAAAGACCCCGCGTGTGCGGGGTAGACTAAAAAACAATTCTGAACTTTCCGCCAAACAATGTATTACAAGTTATTTCTCTGCGGCCATCGCTTTTTCCTCTAACGGTATTGCTATATTGCTGTTGCTAAGAAT
>JAAYMS010000168.1 GCA_012521295.1 Bacillota bacterium | reverse complement strand
TCGGTGGGCCGCTTTCGCACCGTTCTATTCAGGAAAGATATGACGGTTACCGGGCTGCCCTGCGTGAAAATGGTATTGTGCGCAACCGCCAATGGACTTGGCTGCATTCGGCTCCTGGCCCGCAGGTCGAAAAGGGTAGGGAAGGGCTGCTGGCGATGATTGAGCGAGGAATGCCGGTAACCGCTGTTATAACAGATAACGACAGCACCGCTCTCGGTGTCTTGAAAGCCTGTCAGGAGCAGGGGATTAAGGTACCCGAGGAGCTTTCTATCGTCGGTTTCGACAATGTGGAAATCAGTGAGCATGTCAATCCACCATTAACGACGGTTCACATACACAAGCGCCGTATGGGCGAGATTGCCGCCAGGCGCCTCCATGAACTGATGACCGGCGTCGATGATGACGTGCCCATGCGCATCACACTAGGAACAGAACTGATTATCAGGCAATCGGTGAAAAAACTGCACTAAGTTGAGGGGGAATAGAATGTTTAAGCTGCGCCGCCTATCGGAACAACCAATTCTAGAGCCTAACCCAAACAATCAATGGGAACAGGCGGCTGTGTTCAACTGTGGCGTGACCTACCACGATGGCAGAGTCCACATGTTCTACCGAGCAGCCGATCGTGACTTTGCCGCCCTGGCTGATGAGAATCCCGATCCAAGCAAACGGTTTGTCTCGTCGATCGGTTATGCCGTCAGTGCAGATGGAATAAATTTCGAACGTGAACCAGAGCCCATATTTGTTGGCGAAGGCCTGCAGGAAGCGTGGGGTGTAGAGGATCCCCGCATCAGCCGCATTGGCAATACCTTCTACATGCTCTACACGGCCTTTGGAGGGCGGGACTGGGATGACCACCGCATTGCCATGGCCAGTTCGCGCGATATGAGAAAGTGGGAACGACATGGAGTCCTTTTGGATGAACCCAATAAGGACGCTGGGTTGTTGGAGGAAACAGTCGACGGGCGCTATATGCTCTTTCACCGGCGGATGCCCCACATCTGGGTGGCGTTTTCATCCGACCTCAAGCACTGGGAAGACCATCAGATCATTATGGAGACCATCCCTGGTGGTTGGGAAGAGCTGAAGATCGGAATTGCCGGGCAGCCAATCCGCATTGCCCAGGGTTACTTAATGATCTACCACGCGGTAGATCGGCATAAGACATACCGCCTAGGAGCAGCGCTGCTCGATGGTGAGGACCCAACTAAAGTGGTGCGCCGCCTGCCCGAACCCATCCTCGAGCCAGAGCTCGAATGGGAGAAAGAAGGCTTTGTACCTAATGTGGTCTTCAGCTGCGGGCAAGTGGTGAAAGATGATTTTCTCTATGTCTATTATGGTGCGGCAGACCGCGTAATTGGTGTCGCTGGCATCGAGTTGGATCAGATCAAGTTCTAAGGAAGGAGAAGCGGCGTGAGACATTCAGGGCCCACGGTTAAGTTCATATTGCTTATACTGGCAGCTGTGCTGACCTGGGCTGCAGGTGCGGGCCCGGCACTTGGCCGCGAACTACGCTACCACGAGTACATCGCAAGCTTTGGTGATGCCAGCCGCCCTGAACTGGCGATCTACGTGCCCGCGGCTGAGTACACCAGCGGCGCGGGCCTGAGTCTGGCCAATGAAGGGCATATATTCATGGATGAAGCGGGTTACATTGAGTGGGAAGTGGATGTTCCTGCAAAAGGCTTGTACAATATTATGCTCTCCTATTACCCTGCGCCTGGCCGCGGTGGGAGCATCGAGCGGGAAGTGCTGGTTAATGGGGAGCGCCCGTTTGCCGAAGCAGGTTACCTCCTGCTTCACAGGGTGTTTCGAGATGCCGGCCCAATTGTCAAAGACAGCTTGGGCAATGAGATCCGGCCTGCGCAAATCGAGTATCCCATGTGGCAGCAGGTACCGTTGAGAGATTCTCGCGGTTATACTCAAGAGCCATTTCTCTTCTACTTTGAGGAAGGGAAGAACACTGTTCGGTTAGTGTCAGTACAGGAACCAATGATTATCAGTGGGATCACCCTCTGCCAGGTCCACGGATCCCCGAGCTATGCTGAAGTGAGGGCGGCGTACGACAGTCAGGCAGACGCAGCCCGCGGTGTTTTCATCAAGATTCAGGGAGAAGAAGCTCTCTATCGGTCTCATGCAACTCTGTTTCCTGTTTCTGATACCGGGGATCCAACGGTAGAACCCTATCATCCAGCCCAGATCCGGTTGAACACCATTGGCGGATGGCGGTTCAACCAGCCTGGCCAGTGGATTTCATGGGAATTTGAAGTGCCAGAAACAGGCCTGTACAAAATCGCATTTAAGGCCAAGCAGAACATCCGCCGGGGAATTCACAGCAATCGGCGCATCTTGATTGACGGTAGGGTACCGTTTGCCGAGCTCGAAGCAGTCGAGTTTCCGTATTCTAACCGCTACCGTATGCACGCGCTCGGAGACGAGGAAGGCCCTTATCTCTTCTATTTAGAAGAGGGCCGTCACGAAATCGCTCTAGAAGTTGTTTTAGGCAGTCAGTCCAGCCTGATTCAGGCCGTAGAAGATAGCCTCTACAGGTTGAACGGTATCTATCGGCGGATCATCATGGTGATTTCTCCTGATCCTGATCCACTGCGGGACTATCAGCTGCCCGAGCGTATTCCGGAGGTTTTGGAACAGATGGCGGAGGAGGCACGGTTCCTGCACGGCCTGGCTGATTCTATGGAAAGCGAGACTGGCCAGATCGGCGGGCATATGCTTACGGTTCGGAATCTAGCTCTACAGTTGGAGAGCATGGCTGAAAAACCTGAGTCAATCCAGCTCCGCCTCAATGAGTATCGCGATAACTTGAGTGCGCTGGGTACGTGGCTCCTCCAGACTGTGGAACAGCCTCTGCAGATCGATTACTTCATTGTGGCCAGCCCAGAAATGGAGCTGCCTCGGGCAGAACCAACTTTCTGGGAATCGGTCAAGCATGAACTAGGCAAACTGGCCGCTTCGTTCACACATAACTATGCTGCCCTGGGTGACCTCAGTGAGATGCAGGCAGCCGAGCGCAGCATCAAGGTCTGGATCGGGAGCGGGCGAGACCAGGCCCAGGCTCTGAAGGCAATGATTGAGGATTCGTTTACTCCTCAGACCGGAATTAAGGTCGAGCTCGAGTTGGTCAACATGAACATCCTGCTGCAGGCTGCTTTAGCGGGAAGGGGGCCCGATGTGGCACTCGGCGTTGACCCCTCTCAGCCCATGAACTTCGGCCTGCGCGATGCTGTGATCGATCTGACCCAGTTCTCTGACTTCGAGGAGACCGCTGCCCGGTTTGTGCCCGCGGCTCTAGAACCATTTACCTTCCGCAGCCATGTCTTTGCTCTACCCGAGCAGCTGCCGTTCTTCATGCTGTTTTATCGGCAGGACATCCTGGAGGAACTGGGCATTGAAGTTCCTCAGACCTGGGATGAAGTGCTGTTTATCATCCCTGAGCTGCAGAAGGCCAACATGAACTTCGGCCTGCCCTATACGGTTGTCAATCGTTCTGTGGGAGGGAATATCGGTGAAGTTCCAGCTGGCGGCGGCAGCCTGTCTGCCAGTCAGGGCGTAATTACGTTTCTGATGTTCCTCAACCAGAAGGGTGTCGAGCT
>JAAYMS010000027.1 GCA_012521295.1 Bacillota bacterium | reverse complement strand
GGTGAGACAAAGGAGAAGGCCATGAACTCGCAAAACTTGATCTCGAATGAAGAGCGGGAGATGCTCCTAAAGAAGGATGATCGGCCGTCTGCCAGGAGGGGAAACCGGCTTTTGAAGTGGATGCTGCTTTCCTCAATTAGGGGTGGCCTTTCACAAATGTGGAAGAATGTCGGGGGATGGATGCGCAGCATAATGTCGTGATCCATCGAGGCTAATAGAATATGGCATAGGGGTGTTGTGGGGCAGCTTTTCGGGTGCCCTTTTTTCGTGCCCGGAGCAGTATTCTGGTATAATATAGGGAATAACGGTGGAGGGGAGAATTATATTGGATACCATCTTGTTTGACCTAGACGGAACACTGCTTCCCATGGATATGGACGCCTTTATGCATGCCTATTTCAGCGAATTGTGCAAGAAATGTGCTCCCGCCGGATACGAACCCCGCCGTTTGGTCGATGCGGTTCTCGCGGGCCTCGATGCCATGCAGACTAATGATGGGGAAGCTACTAATGAGGAGCGTTTCATGGCTGCCGCCAGCAAGATCGTGGGAGACAGAATATCTCAGGACAAGCCTCTGTTTCGCGACTTCTATCTTAATGAGTTCTCACGCGTGAAGGGCGCTGTTGAACCTACTCCGTTGGCGTCCAAATGTATCAAAGCTCTAAAGAAAAAGGGTTATCAGCTGGTGCTGGCCACCAATGCTGTTTTTCCCAAAGAAGCAACCCTTGCCCGAATTGAGTGGGCAGGCCTGAATAAAAATGATTTCGTACTTATAACTACCTACGAGGATTTTCACTATGCTAAGCCTAACTTAGGCTATTATGAACAGATCCTAGACCGCATCGGACGGAACGCAACCGACTGCATGATGGTCGGGAATGACGTGCGGGAAGACATGTGTGTGCGCGAGTTGGGGATGGACACGTTCCTCGTAACTGACTGCTTGATTAATAAAGATAAAGTCGACATTTCCCAGTTCAAGCATGGCAGTCTTGCCGAGTTCTATGAATATATACAGTCTCTGCCAGAAGCAGGCAAACGATAAGGAGTGAAACCATGCGTGCATATGAACGGTTGCTGAAGTATGCGCAGTATCCAACAGCTTCGGATGGTGCAAGCCCAAACTGCCCTAGTACAGAAGAACAGTTGGTGCTTGCTCGTGCCTTGGCCGAAGAAATGCAGTCCATGGGAATTGCGGATGCTAGAGTAGATGAACACGGCTATGTCTATGGGACTATACCAGCCAACATCCCTGATTGGCAGGGTGTCACCATCGGTTTTATTGCCCACATGGATGTGGTCCGCGATGTGCCCTTTGAAAACGTAAAGGCTCGGGTCGTGGAAAAATACGATGGTGGCGATATTATCCTCAATGAAGAACTAGGGATCGTCCTCAACCCAGCGGAGTTTCCAATCCTTGCAGATTATGTGGGCGATGATCTGGTAGTTACAGACGGTACCACACTCTTAGGAGCCGATAACAAAGCTGGAATCGCCGAAATTATCACCATGGCTGAGTTTCTGCTGAATAATCCAGACATTAAGCATGGCGACATCAAGATCGCCTTTACTCCCGATGAGGAGATTGGCCGCGGTGCTGATAAATTCGATGTAGAGGGATTTGGTGCTGATTTTGCTTACACCGTGGATGGCGGAGCTTTTGGCGAGGTAGAGTATGAGACCTTTAACGCCGCCACAGCGGTAGTATCGATTAAAGGAAAGAATATCCATCCCGGCACAGCGAAGGGCAAAATGAAGAATGCCAACTTGATTGCCGCAGAGTTTGCCGCACTCCTGCCTTCTGGGGAACGGCCCGAAACAACTTCTGACTATGAAGGTTTCTACCACCTAACCGAGATCGAGAGCACGGTAGAAGAGGGGCAATTAATCTATATTCTGCGGGATCATGATGGAGAGAAACTCGAACAGAAAAAAGAGACTGTTCTGCGGGCCGCGGAATGGCTCAATGCCAAGTACGGTGCAGATACAGTCCGTGTGACAATTACAGATAGCTATCGCAATATGAAGGAAAAGATAGAGCCCCACTGGCATCTGATCGATAACGCCTACTGGGCAGTTCGCGAAGTGGGCGGTGAGCCCATCAGCGTACCGGTTCGCGGTGGCACCGATGGGGCAAGGCTTTCGTTCATGGGGCTTCCATGCCCGAACCTAGGCACAGGCAGCCACAATCATCACAGCACGCTGGAATTCGCCTCAGTACAGGCCATGGACAAGTGCGTTGACGTTCTAGTGAAGCTGGCAGAAAGATACGCCACCTATACGCCCTAGACGAAACTAACGACCCTTCTGCTTAGCTGCAGCTGTGGTCGTACCCCACACACCAGTGATAATCAGAGCTCCTCCCACTACATGATACCAGTGGAGGGGCTCTCTTAAGATTACTACAGCAGCCACTACCGCAATCAAAGTGGTCAGATTGTTGAACACACTCATCTGCGAAGCCTCAATCTTGGACAGCGTGTAGTTAGTAAGGAAAAACGCCCCTACCGATGAGCCTACACCGAGATAAAGAATGGCCATCCACACAGGGGGGAGAGTGAGCGGTGCGAAAAACGTGCTCAACTGACCTTTATAGGCTTGTTCTGCGATTGCGAGGGTTGTAAACACGACGGCACTCAGGTTCATCATCACAAAAGTAATTTCAGCCGGGCGGTAGCGGACGGAGAAGTAGCGCGACAATACCGTGAAGCACGCGGCGCAGATCGGTGCGCCCAAGAGGATGAGTAGCCCTAACAGGTTGCCGCTGGTCTTACCCAGCGCTTCTACAAGTGCAATCAGGATGACACCGCTGACCGACACCGCCGCAAAGGTAAGCCGCAGTGCCGTGGGGCGTTCCTTAAGAAAGAAAATTGCGAAGAAGACAGTGAACACAGGAATGAGCGCAACCACAATACTTGCCTCAGATGCTGATGTAAAGGCAATACCCACTGTTTCAAAAATGAAATACAGCACAGGCTGAATAACGCCCATAACCAGCAGGGGGCCCATCTGTTTAAGGCGAAGTTCTACCTTGATTACGCCCATTGCTCTGAGAATGTGCATCAGAGCCGCCGCAATGACGAAGCGGAATGCAAGCATCTGCATGGCATCCACATGCTGAAGGGCACTGCGGGAAAACGTGAACGAAAGGCCGAACAAACATGATGATAAAAATGCTGCAATGTATGGTTTCACATTGTACCTCCTCATAATTGCTGTCATAAACTTCGACGGTCGTTTTGACCATCCTGCTTAAGGAGGAGACGCTTTGACAAAGGGGCTAAGTGCTTTTCAGTTAAAGGTGATTGCCATTGTTGCGATGCTCATCGACCATATTGCTTGGGCGTTTGTACCACTGGACACATTTCTCGGCCAAGCTATGCACTTTGTGGGGCGCACAACCGCGCCAACCATGTGCTTCTTCATTGCACAGGGCTACAAACACACTCGTTCACTGCCGCGCTACGTAAGGCGGCTCGCTGTATTCGCCCTGATTTCTCAGATTCCATTTTCATATTACAATTTTGGCACCCCAGGGATCTTTCCTTTGAATGTGATCTATACACTCACCCTGGGGCTGTTGGCGATTCACAGCTGGGAAACCATCAGCGATGATAACCGGCGCTGGATGGTAGTGATCCTCCTAACGCTGTTATCTATTCCTGCCGATTGGAGCATGTTCGGTGTTGCGATGTGCCTAATCTTCCATATTTTCGAAGAAGATCATATGCGGCTTAACATTGCCATGGGCACCATGATTATCGTGTTGATGGGTGGTCAGCTGGCCGCCGAGATGAGCTTAGGACTGACCTTTGAGAAAGCTCTGGCCAACAGCTGGTACCACGGCGGACTGCTGCTGGGCTTCATGCTTCCACGATTGTACAATGGCGAGCGGGGTGGTGGAGCGTGGACAAAGTGGCTGTTTTATGGGTTTTATCCCCTACACTTAGTTGTATTAGCACTACTGTGCTGGAGGTAGTCATGCATGAGTCAGAATGAAAGGTTCTTAGCTGGTAAGACAGTCCTCATCACAGGAGGGTCCAGCGGCCTCGGCGAGCAGATCGCATACAAGGCTGCAGAAGCTGGAGCTGTGGTAGTGGTTGCCGCTAGACGCTTGGATAAGCTGCATAAGGTTGCAGTACGATGTGCTGCCTTATCTGGCACTCGGGCTGAGGCAGTGCAGCTTGATGTGGCAGACCCCGATGACATTGCCCGGGTTGTAGATCGGGTCTTAGCAGAATTCGGGCCTATCGATATACTCGTCAACAACGCTGGTTTTGGCTATTTCGCCGAAGCCGTAGATTTGGACATGGAAGTTGCTGAGCGGATGTTTCGTGTCAATGTCCTGGGCTTGATGCATATTACGCAGCGTGTGGCGCGCCACATGAAGGAGCGCGGAAAGGGGCATATCATCAACATCGGCTCGCAGGGAGGCAGGTCGGCAACGCCCAAGTCAACCTGCTATTCGGCCACCAAATTCGCAGTGATCGGGTATTCCAACGCGCTGCGTCTAGAACTGAAACGTTACGGTGTGAATGTTACGACCGTAAACCCTGGGCCCATCAACACAGAGTTTTTTGCAGCCGCTGATCAGAGCGGGGAGTATCTGAAGCGAGTTGGATTTGTGATCCTTGATGCCGAGAAGGTTGCTCGGCGTGTGGTGCGCGCTATGCACCGCCCCTGCAGAGAGATAAATCTTCCCTGGATTATGGAACTCGCGTACCGGTTTTATGTTTTATTCCCGCGTTTAGGTGACTTTTTGGTTCTTAATCTACTTAATTTTAAATAAGAGTTGAATGCTGTGGAGTGGCATATATAGTGGTTTGATCGTGCGTCTATCCCCAATATGTTGCGATTCTGAATAGAAAAACAATGATTTTCCGCAGGGAAAATCGCGCCGAGCAGCGAACTAAAGAGAGGCCCTTCCGAAAAAGGAAGGGTTTTGATTTTGGAAAGGGAGGACATGTGGTGGACACTCTAGTGGATGCAAAACAGTTGATCAGCGAGTACCTAGAGCGATCTGACTGGCGGGTCAATGAGAACAGCAATATGAATTACTCACTGCAAGGGTTGAACAACCATATTATCGCAGCGGTGAGCTCCAAGTATTGGTTAGAAGAGGTATATCCCGCCCAGATTCGTGATGCTCACGTGCAGGGCGACTTTCATATTCACGATTTGGGGCTCTTAGCCCCGTACTGCTGCGGATGGAACCTTGAGGATCTCCTCTTGAAGGGCTTTGCGGGCGTTAACGAAAAGGTGGAAAGCGCACCGGCCCGGCATTTTCGTACAGCTCTTGGGCAAGTGGTCAATTTCTTCTATACCCTGCAGGGCGAAGCAGCTGGAGCCCAGGCCTTTGCAAGTTTTGATACATATCTTGCTCCTTTCATCCGGCATGATGGCTTAAGTTATTCTCAAGTAAAGCAGGCACTGCAGGAGTTCATCTTCAACCTAAATGTACCCACTCGGGTTGGGTTCCAAACTCCCTTTGTGAACATCACGATGGATCTTACACCTTCAGGCCAGTTGGCCCAAAGCCCCGTGATCATCGGCGGGGAGTATCAAGATACCGTTTACGGTGATTACCAGGCAGAAATTGATATGCTCAACATTGCCTTCTGTGAAGTGATGATG
This sequence comes from Bacillota bacterium, assembly GCA_012521295.1. GTDB lineage: Bacteria > Bacillota > Limnochordia > Darwinibacteriales > Darwinibacteriaceae > JAAYMS01. The sequence continues at coordinate 4,376 of JAAYMS010000027.1, read as the reverse complement.
GAAGGCGATGCTCGGGGGCGGATCTTCAGCTTCCCTATTCCGACATATAACATCACAAGTGACCTCGATTGGGAATCGCCTGTGTTCTCAAAGGTGCTGGAGATGACCGCCAAATACGGCATTCCGTACTTCACCAATTTCCTAAACTCGGATCTTTCACCTGATGACGTGCGCAGCATGTGCTGTCGGTTGCGGTTGGATGCGCGGGAACTGCGCAAACGGGGAGGCGGGTTGTTTGGGGCTAATCCTCTCACCGGATCCATCGGAGTGGTGACGATCAACCTGCCGCGACTGGGGTACCTGAGCAGCGATAAAGAAGACTTCTTCCAACGACTCGGGCAGCTAATGGAACTTGCCAAAGAGAGCCTGCTCTTGAAACGCGGTGTGCTCGAAGAACTGATGCATAAGGGGCTCTTCCCATATTCGCAGGCTTATCTTGAAGGAGTGTACCAGCGCTTTGGTAAGTACTGGGCCAACCATTTTAACACGATTGGGCTTGTGGGCATGAATGAAGCACTGCTCAACTTTATGGATTGTGACCTGACCTCAGCCCAAGGGCAGCAGTTTGCCCAAGAAGTACTCCATTTCATGCGGGAGCGTTTGGTAGATTTCCAAGAGGAAACAGGGCAGCTGTTTAACCTGGAGGCAACGCCCGCTGAGGGTACTTCGTATCGACTGGCTAAGCTCGATAGAGCTGCTTATCCGCTGATCAAAACAGCTGGTGAGGGCGAAGGTATCTATTACACAAACTCCACCCAGCTGCCCGTCGATTACACTCAAGATCTGTTTGCGGCCCTCGATCTTCAGAACGGCCTGCAGGTGCTTTACACGGGAGGAACCGTCTTTCACGCTTTTTTAGGCGAGCAGATCGATGATGTAGATGCGGTACGCGCAACCCTGCGTACGGTATTTACACAGTATGAGATCCCGTACTTTACGTTGACACCGACTTTCAGCATCTGCGCTGAACATGGGTATCTGCGCGGAGAACAGCCTGTGTGTCCGCACTGTGGTGAAGCTACTGAAGTGTGGAGCCGGGTGGTGGGCTTTTATCGGCCTGTGAAGAACTGGAACGTTGGCAAAAAGGCCGAATTTGGAGAGCGGCAGACGTTCGAAGTAGCGGCAGGTGCGTAAATGAAGTTCGGTGGATTGATACCCTTTACACTGATAGACTTTCCCGGGAGGCCGGCTGCGGTGTTATTCGCCGCCGGCTGCAATTTGCGCTGCCCTTTCTGCCATAACCCCGAACTGGTAATGGGTAGTGGTGATTTGTGTATCGAGGAGGCCCTAGGTTTCTTGCGAACCCGGGTTGGCAAACTTCAGGGTGTATGCGTTTCTGGCGGAGAACCCACACTTATGCCTAACCTGGCTGCTCTGTTGATGGAGATTAAGGCACTGGGTTTTGCCGTCAAACTCGATACCAGCGGCACTGCCCCTCAGATACTGGGCAGCCTCCTCGAGAAGGAATTGGTGGACTATGCAGCCTTAGACGTGAAAACCTCGCCTGCGAAATACTCTGCAGCCTGCGGGCGCAGCATTGACCATGAATTGGTTAGAGAAAGCGTACGGTTGCTGCAGAGCTCTGGCGTGCCTCATGAGCTGCGCACTACGGCTGTTCCTGGGTTGGTGGAGCTGACAGATATTCAAGCGGTGGGAGAGTGGCTCGGGCGCGTCCGACGCTATGTTCTCCAGCAGTTTCGCCCGGGCAAGACTCTAGACCCAGAGTACCGGTGGCGGAACCCCTATGATCAGACGTGGTTCGGCCAAGCGGCTGTACTTGCTCAAAGCTGGGCAGATGAGGTGATCGTTAGGGGAGTTTAGAAGGTATTAACATTATGTTCCTCGAATACCCTTGACAAGTAGGGCTGCTTTGGAGGCATGCTGCGGAGACGCACACTGCCCCATGGTGATGAAAGGAGACGTTCTATGCGTAGCCCAGTCCGCCGCATGCATATCTACCTTTTCTGTGCAGTTACTGCTCTCTTCTGGTTCGCAATGTACACCTACGTACCGATTTTAGCACCATACGTAGAACACCTGGGTGGGAGCCTGTCGATGGCGGGCTTGGTGGTAGGAGCCTATGGGGTTACTCAGATGGTGATCCGCATACCACTAGGATTTACCTCAGATCGTCTTGGCAGGCGAAAACCATTTGTTATTATTGGCCTGTGCCTCACGGTCATGAGCAGCTTGGGCTTAGGGCTGGCGCAGAGACCGGTCACCGCTCTAGTACATCGCGGGTTAGCCGGTTTCGCTGCTGGGACTTGGGTAGCTTTTACCGTATTGTTTACCAGCTACTTTCCTCGAAATGAGACCGCAAGAGCAATGGGGTTAATCATGTTCGCCACGACAATGGGTCAGACCATTGCCACCACTTTAGGCGGAATCTTGATGGACTTCTTCGGATGGGGTGCTCCTTTTTATGTGGGTGCCGCTGCCGGATTGATCGGTTTGGCCCTCAGCTTTGCAGTACAAGAGGGAAAAGCTCTAGAGGCGCGCTCCATGGATTTGAGTGACTTGAGGCGGGTTGGGTCAGAAAAGCTCCTGCTTAGAGTTTCCATCATTGCCGTACTACTGCAGGCCCTTGCCTTCGCCTCTGTATACGGCTTTACCCCGACATATGCCGTCAGCTTAGGAGCGGGTGGTACTGAACTCAGCATACTGGCTTTGGTATCAGCTTTGCCGACGGCGTTGGTCTCGCTCGGATTAGGCCCCCTTTCTGACCGTTTTGGCGAACGGAGGTTGCTGACTGCAGCACTGGCCCTCTTTGCCGCCGCTGTAATGGTAGTTCCATTATGCACTACCCTAGGCGCTTTATACCTCACACAGGCCTTAGGGGCACTTGGGAGAGGCGCAGCTTTTCCTATACTCATGGGTCTGTCTATAAAAGAAGTGGCGGATAAGTATCGCGCCACTGCAATGGGGTTCTTCCAATCAATTTATGCTCTAGGAATGACAGCAGGCCCCGCCCTGATGGGTTTCTTGGGAGATACGGTTGGGCTGCGTCTGGGGTTTGGCATCCTGGGAACGCTGGGTTTGGGTGCGGCGGTACTTGTACATTTGTGGATTCCCCAGCAGACGCCCGCCGCGCAATCACGACAGAATAAGTTTCAGATTTGGGGCAAAAGATTAAACTGTTCTTTGAGTTCTCGGCGAATTTGATCCGGGGAGAGATATTGTACTGCATGCATTCCTGCCTGCCGCGCACCTTCTACGTTAGCCGGTGCATCATCGATAAAAACGCACTCCCCTGGGATAAGCCCTTGACTGTTCAGGAGGGTCTGATAGATATGTGGTTCGGGTTTAAGTGATTTGGTATCGCAGCTCAGAACAATGCCATCGAAGAGCTGCAGCCAGTCGTATTGAGAATAGATATAGTCGAATGCTGCCCGGTGAAAGTTGGAAATCACATACAAGCCAAAACCCTGTGCCTTGAACGTGTGGACAAGCTTTACCGACGATTGGATAGGCGTCAAGATAGGGAACCAGCTGTCCAGGATGACATTAATCTCATTCGTTCGATGGGGATGCTGGTTGGCTAGGCGTTCTTTCGCTTCATCATAAGTGATAACACCGCGATCGATCATCAGCCATTCGGCACTCTCAAACACGATTCGGTACAGTTCTTCTACATCATCTGGACAAGAAAAAAGCTGTTCGAGTAGCTCTTTAGGTTCGAAGTTTACTAGAACCCTTCCTAGATCAAAAACAACGTTTCGAATCATGGCGTTCCTCCTTCATTTGTGTAATTCTCTATGCGGCAGAGAGATCCTTTAGGGGGTAAATCTATGGCCATTCAGATCCGTTTGGAAACACCTCGACTTGTGCTCATCACTCTCGACGAGAGCTTTGCCCCGCAGGTGCTGGACTTTTTCGTGCGCAACCGCGAGCATCTTCACCCTTGGGAACCAGCGCGGCCTCCCGGGTTCTACCAGTTGGAATTCCAGCGCCGACAGCTTGCCTTTGACCAGTTGAAGATGTCTACTGGGCAGTTATTTAAGGTCTGGCTGTTCAAAAAAGACGATCGGGATCTAGAAAAGGTGATCGGTTCTGTAGTGGTCAGCGAAATCATGCGGGGATGCTTCTTATCTGCTTTTTTGGGATATCGGATGGATAAGGGCCACCAAGGGCAGGGTTTGATGACCGAGGCGGTAGGTGAAGTCGTCCGCTACGCTTTCGACGAACTGGGCCTGCATCGTCTGGAGGCTAATATTATGCCGCGCAACAAGGCTTCGCTGCGTGTTGTAGAAAAGCTCGGTTTTTATGAAGAAGGAGTGGGTATCAAGTATCTGTACATCAATGGACGTTGGGAAGATCATATTCATATGGTAATCCGCAATCCAGCCCTCGAAGAGTAATTTTGCAAGTGTGACAGG
>JAAYMS010000167.1 GCA_012521295.1 Bacillota bacterium | reverse complement strand
CATCGAATATTGATTGCATAGAAGATCTCACCTCAGAGTACTTTGTACTCGTCCGACCGGGACGGTGAGATCTTCTTCTTTTTTTCTAAGCCGATTTCCTGTCCTACAGTAACTTTACACTAAGTTTTTGGCAGTTTTCTGTGACTTAAGATAACGTTAAAGGATACTATGGAAGACTTTGTCACTAGATGTCGAAGAACGGATGAGAAAAGCCCTTTTTTTGCAGCCGAAAGACTACAGGAGGTAGGGACATAATTGAGTGCACGGAAATAAGATCGCGTGGAAGGAGGAGGTTCTTGTGGCGAATAAAGGCGATATGCTGCTGACTGACTATAGGCCCAGGAGTGAACTAGTCGTTGAACGGACACAAGTCACTGGGCCTAAGTTTCCTGTAATTGATGCCCATGCCCATTTCGGCCCCTTAACCTTAGGCCCAAATTATGCAGAGCGCTTTGACACCAAGGCCGAGGTAGAAAAACTGAAGGCCCTGGGAGTGCGGTATATTACTAACTTGGAAGTTATTTGGGGTGAAGCACTGGATAAGGTACTGGATAAGATCCGCCCATACGATGATTTCATCCTTACCTCTGGATCGGTGGACGTCAGCCGCTTAGATGATCCTGGTTTTCCGGAACATGTTGAAGAAACACTGAAATCATTCAAGCGAAAAGGCATCCGAGGTATAAAGCTTTGGAAAGATATCAGCTTGAACATGAAAGACAAGGCAGGGAACTATATTCCCATAGACGATGTGCGTCTGAAGCCTATCTGGGATTGGGCTGCTGAACTTGATCTGCCAATCATCATTCACATCGCCGATCCTGTAGCCTTTTTCAAACCGATTGATCAGTATAATGAACGTTGGGAAGAGCTGCAGCGGAATCCTGACTGGTCCTTTTATAAGCCGGGATTGTTCACTTTCGAGGAGCTGATGGAGCAGCAGGAAAACATGCTCGCTCAGAATCCAGATACGACATTCATTATTGCTCATGGCGGCTCTTACTCGGAGAACTTGGGCTATGTGGCGAAGTGTCTAGACAAGTATCCTAATATGTATATTGATACCGCTGCGCGGTTAGCCGAATTCGGGCGACAGCCGTATACTGCTCGGAAGTTCTTTACTAAATACCAGGACCGCATCTTGTTTGGTACGGACTGCAGCCCAGGTTGGTACGAGCACTTACGCTATTATGAGTTCTTTGAAACTTGGAATGAGTATTTCGATTACAGCAGTTCCGAAGTTCCAGGGCAAGGACGATGGAAAATCTATGGGATCGGCCTTGATGATGAGGCTCTTGAAAAGATTTATTACAAGAACGCTGCTCGTCTCTTGAAGCTCGAGGTCTGACTGGGAAAGTCATGTTCAGAAAACGGGGCGATCACTGTGGCAGACAATGGTCGTAGGGTCTTTTTTGATACCGAGGTTGGGGTCCATTATGTCACACATATGTATACGCTGGCACACGCTGGTTTCAGCGATGATGAGCGAGTCTCCCTTTTGCCTTCTCTTGAAGTAGTGCTTGGAACTCCGCAGGGGATGTTTTATCTCCTGTTTGGAGTTCTTTTTTGATGCAGTCATGTTCTACGAAGGCGCTCAATAGTCTCCTTGAGGGAGCCTTCATCAAGATAGTTGAGGAGCAGGGAAGCGCAGGCCCAGATGCCATCGTACTGACCCGGAATGTCTCGGGTTTCGAAGCTCATTAGGAGATCATCCTGGCCAATGAGTCGAGAGAAACGCTTCACCATTTCTTCAGAGGCATCGAAGGCAGTGACTCTAAAACCCTGTTGGACATTGAAGCCCTCTAGTGTCCATAATTATACCGCGGCGCAAAGCTGATATAAAGTTCAGCAAGGGTTTTGTTAACAAAAGGAGAAATGCACTTATAAGTTCCCTGCAGCGGGGGTGGTGAGTTATGGGTAACGTAATCACTAACGATAAGGCGCCTCTCTTGGGAAGTCTGCAGGATTCATTCGCCCGAGCGGAGCAGATCAAAATAGTGGTTTCTTTTGTGATGGAATCTGGCGTGCGTCTGCTGCTGCCAGATCTTCAAAGCGCGCTTGACCGCGGAGTTCCCGTAGAGATCCTGACGAGCCGCTATCTCAACATAACAGAACCTTCTGCGCTTTATCTCCTGGTGGATCAATTGAATGGTAAAGTTGATATCCGCGTCTACGAGTCCGGAAATGTGGCCTTTCATCCGAAGACTTATATCTTCATCGCGGGTGATTATGGCGAAGTCTATGTGGGTTCGTCGAATATCTCTAAGAGCGGTTTGGTTGATGGGATCGAATGGAACTACCGCCTAATTGAGCCTCAGAATCCGGAGGACTACCGTGAGTTTATCGCTAATTTTGACCGGCTGTTCTCTCAAGCGCGTCCGATTGATGAAGAATGGCTCAAGGAATACAGCTTGTCCTGGAAAAAGCCGCGCTGGATCGTAAAGACGACAACCCGGACTTCAGAAGTCGATGAGAAGCCTGTTCCGTGTGGTGCACAGATTGAAGCACTGCATTATTTGAAACGCTCCCGTGACGAAGGGTTTCGCCGAGGCATGGTGGTTATGGCAACGGGAGTAGGGAAGACATATCTTGCCGCGTTCGACAGCGCTGCGTTCCGCCGTGTCTTGTTTGTAGCTCATCGAGAAGAGATTCTGCGGCAAGCATGCGAAACCTTCGAAAACGTTGTG
>JAAYMS010000166.1 GCA_012521295.1 Bacillota bacterium | reverse complement strand
CGTCTACTACAAGCTGGATACCCTTCTTCAGAAAGGGCTCATCTACGGCCTGAGCACGCTCTTCAAGGGCGAGCAGGCCCTCGCGACGGGAAATTTCGGCGAAATTTACGAGAGTGGAGATAATTTCTCGTCCTCGATCTGTCCCTTGATCGCTAAAGGCTATCCTCATTAGACTGAGGGCATTTTTCATGTCCTTCATCGAAAAGCTGATAAAAACCGAAGCGAAGGTGCCTCCGAAGACGATGAGAACACTAGACAAGCTCCAAAAAGTCCTCAGATCTCCTTCGAGCATCATACCGACGATGAGGAGGACGGTGCCCATTATAATACCAATTACTGATGCAATATCCATGGGTTCAACCTCTCCATAATCAATTTGAATGCGGGGCCGCCGAACGCGGCCCCGAACTAACTACCGCTTGAGATTGACCAATTCCTGCAGCATTTCATCTGATGAGGTGATAATGCGCGAGTTGGCCTGGAAACCACGCTGCGTAATAATCATATCTGTGAACTCTTCACTCAAGTCGACGTTGGACATCTCTAACGAGCTTGGGGAAATACTTCCAAAACCAGGTACCCCAGCTGCACCAATCTGAGCTTGTCCAGAGTTTGCCGACTCGACAAACATAGTAGAGTCAGACCGTTCTAAGCCAGCTGGGTTTGTGAAGCGAGCTAGAGCGACTTGCCCAAGCGTACGAGTCAAACCGTTCGAGAAGCTTCCCACAATTCGGCCATTCTGGTCAATGGAGAAGCTCTCCAAAGTACCGTTGGTATACCCATTTTGACTCAAGAACTTCGCTGTCATGGTATCAGCATAATGGGTAAACTTGGTAAAATCGAGTTCAACTGTCATGTTATCTGCCAAGGCAGGGTCTAATGTCACTACAGCGTTGGGTGCCATGGAAAATGTACCATCGCTGTTAAAAGTGATAGTGCCAGCGGCGAGCTGTTCTTTCATCGTAAAGCGCATTTCCGAACCGCTGCCAACGGCCTCTAACTCACTGCCATCGGCAAGAGCTTTTTCAAACTCGATAGTTACAGTGTTAGGATCAGTCCCGATGGTCCAGACCCGGCCTTTATTGGGCCCATCAACACTGGTACCAACCTCGTGCCTCACCTTGTTACCATTCTCATCCGTGGCGAGATAGAAAAGCTTAAGGTCATTTTCAACTGATTCAACGCGATACTCGCCACCTACCACCATATGGTCCAAGCCACCCGGAGCGAACGGCGTGCTGTCCAGAAGCCACGAAGCTTTCCAATTCCACTTGTTGTCACCAGCTGCAGTAAATGAAACCTCAATTGTCTGCTCTCTTCCCCGCGAATCATAAACCTGTACAGAGCGGGATATGGTACTATTTTGAGCAGTCCGGTTATCCAAGTTTCCTGCAAAGATCACTTGGGTTGTTGCTCGTGGGCGAATGGTTTCGGATGTGGAGATATAAAGCGGCTCGATGGGAGCGTTCAAGTCAACGTTTCCGTTGGCATCTGCCTTATAGCCTAACACACGTGCTCCATTGATAAGAGATACCAAGTTCCCATCTGTACCATTGTCCAAGCCAAAGGCACCAGCTCTGGTGTAGAATCTTTGGCTGCCATATCCGAGGATGAAGAACCCGTCGCCTTCGATAGCGAGGTCGGTAATGTACCCTGTAGCTTGGGTATTACCCTGACTGTGTCTAACGTCAATGGAGCCGAGGGTGACACCCAGCCCGACCTGCTGCGGGTTGGTTCCGCCCCGCGTCTCGGTGGGAGCGGTAGCACCTTGTATTTGCTGAGAAAGCATTTCTTTGAAAGTAACTCTAGACGCCTTATAACCAACAGTATTCACGTTAGCAATGTTGTTGCCGATGACGTCCATCCGGGTTTGATGTGTCTTCAAACCGGAGACACCCGCAAACAGCGAACGCATCATAGTTCAACTAACCTCCTTAGTCCACTTCAATCGTTCAGTGGATAAGGGCCTCCTGTTAAGGTCCAGCCCATTGTTTGTGGTCTTATCTCAATACAGCACTGTCAATATTTGTAAAGACGTTGTCTTTCATCGATTCGCCGTCGACCGCAGTAATTACGGTACGGTTAGGAACGCTGACTACAAAGGCTACGTCGCCAAGGATCACGAGAGACTCCCGGCCTCCCTTAGCCTGCAGTTGATCCACTGCTTGCTCTAGTTCAACCAACTGCTCTGATGTGAGCCGAATGTTCCTCGCTGCAAGTCGTTTCTCGGCGTGAGCCGAAAACTTGACCGTAGTCTTCTGGAGTTCTTGGTTGAAAAGAGTGGAGAAATCAGTGGTGACACGCGCTCCGGGTTGGGGGCTGCGCCTTACTTGACCGGGTGTTGTAGTTGGCGTAATACGCGGCATGTTGCTGGGCACCTGAAAGCGTTCGGCCATGTTACTCTCCCCCCTTTAGAATAGCTGCTACTTCGTCAAATCCATAGAGCTGGCCATTTACCACTAACTGCGGCCAACCATTCTTGAATTGAACTCCGGTTACTTCACCAAATAGCTGTTCACCATTACGTGTGTGAAGCTCTACCGTCAGGCCAATCATACGCGTTGCTTCTCCTAAAGCAGCCAGCCTCTGCTGCGAAAGCATAAGGCTTGTCATGTTGGTGTTCAAATTCTGCATCTGTTCTAAACTGCTGAACTGTGCCAGCTGAGCAATGAATTCTTGGTCACTGAGCGGTTCGAATGGGTCTTGGTGCTTGAGTTGTGTGACCAGCAGATGGAGGAACTGATCCTTACCCAACTCGTTACGGTTAACACTCCCATCGAACCTCGCTTCTGATGCTGCCTGCTGAACAGTTCCTACTGGATTGAAATACACTCTTTCACCTCCTTAGACCCGTAAATCAATTTGGGTTAGTGGGTCTCGACTGTACGTCGTAACTGCAGCTGCGTCTTCTAATCGACTACTGTCAAGCCGTCGGGTCTGCTGCCACTGCGGTTGACCCTGATTATGCCGGCGATCAGAAGGTTGCTCATGCCCGCCTACAAAGACAGCCAGCTCAGAAACTGTGGAACCCATGTTCTGTAGCACTGTTCTCAATTCAGGCAGGCTTGCCTCAATCAGGCTCTTCACTGCCTGGCTCTCGGCCACAAACTCAGCTGAAACAACTCCCTGCTCCACCGCCACTCTAATCTTCAGTTCTCCGAGGTGTTCTGGTTTGAGTTGAATGCGAACCTCGCTTCGCTCAGTGGTCAGTACAGCCTGCATCCGCTCTGCCAGCTCAGGTATGGCGTCGGCGGCTTCGTACAGTTGTAGCGGCCGCTCGATGATCGGGTCAGCAGATTCTAGTGGTACTGCGCCCTGCCTCTGTAAAGGTGTGCTGATCCCCGAATCAACCAGTTCTGGAAACCCATTCCCACTTTGCTCAGGCACTCGTCTAGTTCGAACATGATTCAGATGTTCATGTCTGCTTGCTGCCTGAATCTCATGCTCAACATTGAGCTTTCGTGGTTCTTCTGATGCCTCTACATCTTCAAAGGCTTCCACTTCCGCGTCGAATTCCTCGTTTGCCACAGGGGCTAATTGAACATGGTTCCTGCTTTCTCTAGAAGGCATCTGTTCGACGCTAGTCACCATTTCGGTTCCCAATGAAGCCCTTGATTGCGGCTCTCCCGAGACTCTGTGTTCGCCTACTGCCGGCACCAGCGGTGTGGGGTCGGGAAGCTCTGGTTCTATGAGATTTTCGACAGGCTCACCAACATCGTTCATCTGATCTTCGGCCGAAGCGTATACTGTGAGCTTAGGCTCCCAATCTAGTTCGAGAGGCTGATCGGCTTCATCGGTGACTGAGACTAGTCCGCTTTGAACTGCTGCATCGAGAGCTATCTCGGTTGGCAGGGGCTCTCCTTCTGAGTTTTCCGTCAGCACATCGAGGGCAGATGTGTACTTGCTCCTGTGCGGAAGCACCGCCTTGGGATCCCTTGAGAGATGACTTTGAGCTGTTTCGAAGCCTGTTGGAAGCTGTCTACCCAACTCCGGGACCATATCCACAAAAGACTCTGTGGCTTCTGGCATATCATAGAGTTTCACTGCTTGGCCGAGCCCCTGCATCGGAGTGATATGCTGCGTTAACGACTCTCGTCTCACCTGGCTGTCTGCCTGTAAAATCTCTTGGTATTCTGACGCAAGAGACGGCACTGATATTTCTCTGGTTGTATGCCAGTTGAGCTGCTCAGGGAAAACCCTCGGGCTTATTACAGGCAGATGCTGGCGTCGCCCGCCAGGCTCTACAGCACCTTCTCGGGGGACCGCGAAGTCTGTCACACTAATCGTCTGACTTGCCACAGCCATCCAGGGAAGTTGACCCTGAAACACTACGAATTCTGGGCTAGCACTGTGATCTTCAGTTTCTTCGGTGTCGTCTGGCAGGCGCGTCTCACCCTTAGCTTCTCCAGGAAGGTTCTCTCCATCTAAGGGCTTGTCGATGCGATTCTCCCTTTCGGATACCTGCTGCAAATTCGATTCTGCGTCAGCAGTGTGAGTTGTTCTGGCTTCTACTGCTTCCTCTGCCGACAGTGTCCCTAGAACTTGGTTGAAATCAGCGGTTCTAGGCGAAGCCTTCGCCGGTGTACTCTGCTTCGGTGTTTGGACGAAGAAAGCACTAAACACTGCATCTGTTTGCACTCATTTGTCACCTCCTTTCACTGATAGTTAAGATGAGTCTAAAAACCAACTAGCTGACTAGAGAGGGACGCTGCCTGTTCGGTCGGCATGCTCTCGAGAATGAGAGCGGCGCTGCGGGCATCCATCAGCGATAGAATGTCGATTACTTTCGCTGCGTCTATCTGCCGCAGAATGCGGGCAGCTTCGACAGGGTCCATCTCGGTATAGATTTCAGCTAGATGCTCAACATTAACGCGGCTTGCTCGTTCTTTAGCCAAGCCTTCTCGTTCAGCTTCTAGTTCATTCTGGCGCCTTTCCAAAAGCTGTTCTCTCTGATCTAGTTCCTTTTCCCTCGCTAACAGGGCTAGTTCTCTCTGATCCAGATCCGTTCGGATCTTATCGAGGTACCCAAATTGCTCTGCCTGCCAAGCTTCTACCGCTTGGCCGCGCTCGTAGGTTTCTACATAAGGTGCTAACCAGTCAATGGAACGAGCAATCCGCAGCATGAGAGCGGGCCCATCAATGACACCCGTTACAGAGAAGACTACGACAGCTGTTACTATAGCAACGATGAGAAAAATAATAGCAAGTGTCCATTTACCCACGGTTATCCTCCTAAGCCCTAGCCCTTGTACCCATATCGTCCAAGAGTTTCTGCTCAGCACGATCCTGCTCTAGACGAAACTCAGCCAGACGCCGCTCACGTAGTTTTTCTAGGAGTTCAACCTTCTGCTTGGCTTTCATCCACGCATCGCGAGCCTCCATCAGCCGAGTTTGGCATTGAGCAACGACCTTAGTTTGCTGCTCAATCTTTTCATCCAAGTGTTCCATGTATCTGTAAGCAGCTGTACGCAGTTCAAGGTCGCTTTGAGCGTAACCGAACTGGGCCACTTCTTTCTTCTTCAGCTTTAGGCTGTCGAGGTAAGATACAGCCTCCTGCAGTTCTCGCTGTCTCTGTAGAAAACCTTCGCGCTCTTGCTCTTCCTCAATGTGGCGAACACGCAGTACCTTTTCCAGCCGAAATTTAAACTTCATCTGCTGTCACCACCGGGATTTTGCACTGCGTGCTGCAGCCGCTGATAGGTATCTTCCCAGACAGCCTTCTCGTTAACGCCCTGCTGGAGGAATTCCCGGAAACCATCAATCAGCTGTATGGCGAGGTCGATCCGGGGATTAGTCCCTTTTACATAGGCACCGATATTAATTAAGTCTTCGGCATCTTTATATACCGCCATCAGCGAGCGAAAGTGGCCAGCAAACTTGCGGTGTTCAGGTGATGTAATCTCTGTCATCAAGCGGCTGACACTGGCCAACACGTCAATGGCTGGATAATGCTGCTGTTCCGCCAAAGCCCGAGACAGCACTATGTGTCCGTCGAGAATACCGCGTACGGTATCAGCAATGGGCTCATTCATGTCATCGCCCTCAACTAGGACAGTGTAGAAAGCCGTAATCGTACCATTGGCACCAGGCCCTGTCCTTTCTAACAGGCGTGGAAGGGTAGCAAACACCGAAGGCGTGTAGCCTCTTGTCGCTGGCGGCTCGCCGATCGCCAGGCCAACTTCACGCTGGGCGATGGCAAAGCGAGTTACCGAGTCCATCATGAAGAGCACGTCGTATCCTTGGTCTCGGAAATACTCTGCGATGGAAGTTGCCACCATCGCACCCTTGATACGGACCAAGGCTGGCTGATCTGAAGTCGCAACGACTACAACTGACCGCCGCAGCCCCTCCGGCCCCAGGTCACGCTCTAAGAACTCCCTAACTTCTCTTCCACGCTCACCGACGAGTGCGATAACATTGATATCCGCACTTGTATTACGGGCCATCATGCCTAGAAGAGTACTTTTACCTACACCGCTTCCAGCGAAGATGCCGACACGCTGCCCTTTGCCACAGGTCAAGAGCCCGTCAATGGCACGCACACCGAGCTGCAGAGGCTCGTCAATACGCTGGCGCTCCAATGGAGACGGTACACTGCCATTGATCGAATAGAATTGCTCGATCTGAGGCGGCTCCCCTCCATCAATCGGCTGACCCAACCCATCGAGAATGCGGCCTAGGAGATCCGGGCCCACCCCAACCTGCAGGGGCTTGCCAGTAGCTGTAACTTCACTTCCTGGGCCAATTCCAGACAGCTCGCCCAGCGGCATGAGAAGAACACGGTCTTCACGAAAACCCACCACTTCACACGGAATAGGGCTGCCATGGCGGGGGGTTACCCAGCACAACTCTCCAATGTTCGCTACAGGGCCATTGGCCTCTAGAGTCAAGCCTATAACCTGCACGATTCGTCCTGAGTGAACATACTCATCGAGATTATCAAGGCGCTGAAGGTAATGCTTCAGACGTGGTGATAGGTCGCTATTCATGATACAACACGTCCATTAAGTGCCTGGCGAGTTTGCCCAGGCGTTTTTCTAGGCCGGCATCTATGGTGCCAGTGTCAGCTTCGATGATACAACCACCAGGGGATACTGCAGGATCGGGTTGGAACCTGACTAGTTCTGTGCCGGTACGTTGTAGACGCAGCTCCTCCTCTTTAATCACCTGGTAATCGTCGGGGTTCAGGCGAATCGTGCACTCATTCACTGCACCAAGACGCGAATACGCTTCTTCGATTACGGGCCTTAACCAAGCTGGGTCTTCGTGAATAGCCTTCTTCACTATTTTTTCGGCAAGAATAAGGCTTAACTTTAGAAAATCCTGCTCAAGTCGAGCTAACGCGGCCGCACGATCCTGAAGCGCAGTCTCTACTGTCTGCTTCAGGAACGAAATTAGGCGCGTCGTTTCTGCATCCGCTTGCTTTTGGCCTTCTTCATAACCTGTCTCATACCCGGCCTGATAGCCTTCAGACTGGGCCTGAACCCGCAGCTCCTCCAGCTCCTTTTTGGCGCGTTCCCAGAGCTCCTCAACTTCTGCTTCTGCGGCGTTGAGGATGTCCTCGGCTTTGGCCTGAGCCTGCTCTATGATGTCTTTAGCCTCGAGTATGGTGCCCTCGCGCAAACTGGCATCGAACGCGGCTTCTTCTGCCCTGTCCTCCGATGGCTCTAACACAGGCCGAATAACCGCCTCTGAATCCTCGCTGATCAGCACTTTCAGCTCGGCAGCCTTGATAATCTTAGACAACTACCTCATCCTCCCCACCGCGGGAAATGATGATCTCGCCTGCCTCTTCGAGCCTACGGATTGTAGCCACAACTTTCTGCTGTGCCTCTTCAATATCACGCAGGCGAACAGGGCCCATAAACTCGATATCCTCTTTCAGCATGTCAGCAGCTCGCTTCGACATATTTCGATATATTCGACCCGCCACATCTTCGCTGGCAGTTTTTAGCGCTAAGGCAAGATCCTTTGTGTCAACTTCACGGAGGACCTTCTGGATTGAGCGATCATCCAAGGTAACAATATCCTCGAAGACGAACATGCGTTTTAATATGGATTCGGCAAGTTCAGGATCCTCTTCTTCTAACGCGTCAATAATGGTCTTCTCAGTTGCGCGGTCTACCATTGACAGGATCTCTACTGCGGTATCAATCCCACCTGCCATCGTGTAGTCCTCTACTGCAAAGGCCGACAAACGCTGCTCGAGAGTTTCCTCTATTTCCTTTAAGATCTCCGGCGTAGTACGATCCAGCAGTGCTACCCGCTTCGCTACATCCACTTGAGTCTCTGGCGGCAGCGCGGATAGAATCATACCCGCTTGTTCTGGGTTTAGATAAGCTAGAATCAAAGCGATTGTCTGCGGATGCTCATTTTGGATGAAGTTTAGAAGTTGCCCCGGATCAGTTTTTCGTGCGACACTAAAGGGCCTCGTTGTAATGGTAGAGGCCAGACGTGACAGTATTGCTTCTGCGCGGGCTGCTCCGAGCGCTTTTTCGAGCAGCTCGCGCGCGTAGTCAATGCCTCCCTGCTCTACGTATTCCCGGGCAATATACATCTCGTAGAACTCGTTAAGTACCGTATCGCGCACGTCCGCCCGTACATGGCTGGTGTTTGCGATCTCCCGGGTCAGGGTTTCAATTTCTTCATCCCGCAGATGGCGATAGATCTGCGCTGCGATCTCGGGGCCAAGAGATACCAATAGAACTGCTGCTTTTTGCTTTCCACTTAAATCTGGCGTTGGCAATCCCATCACTCCTCTGCGAGCCATGTCTTAATGAGATGCGCCACTTCCCGTGGCTTTTCTTGAGCTAGAGCTGTAACCTTCTGCCTAAGCTCTTCCTTCTTGATGTCCACAAGTGATAGCTCGCTCAGCAAATCTTCTTCCTCGCCCACAAGCACATCAAGGCCAGCCGCTGCTGGAACTAAGACTGGGGCCTCATCAGATTCTTCTTCAGACTTGCGCCTGCGTATAGATACAAAAACGATAATCCCTATAATAAGTAGGACTGCAACTACAATGCCATAGAGAAGATAGCTTGGTAGAGCAGCCTGCTCGACCAGATACATGTCTGGGAGGAGGCCAGTGGTTTCAAATGGTACCGCATCAACATAGATGCTGTCTCCCCGGCTGGTCTGCAGACCAATAGCCCGGCTGACGGACTCCTCAACCGAAGCCAACTGGTTAGGGCTGAACTCTCCGTTGAGCCAAACTGCAACGCTCAAACTTGTTACCTTACCAGGCGAGGCAACGAAGTGGGTTTCTGTACGGTTCAGCTCGTAGTTGACAATAGATTCAGACCGGTTGTATTCGGATGTGCCGGTGTCTGCGCCGACATACCCTGGGATATTAGAGTCGACGCCAGGAACACCAGCGGGATTTGTGCTCGTGCCAGCATACTGTTCGGTTAATGTCTCTTGACTGCGCACTAAGCCGCCGTCTCTCGTAACGGGTGAATACGTTTCGCTGTACTGTTCATACGAATCGAAATCCAAGGTGGCGCTGACTCGAGCCACCACATTTCCATATCCATAAATGCGTTCAAGCATCGCCACAATGCTTTCCTCAAGGCGCCGCTCGTAAGAACGCTCCAGCTCAAACCGTACGGCAAAGGCTTCGCCATCGAGCCGATTGGGGTCGGGGCTGCTGAGGACATTCCCGCGTGTGTCGACAATCGTGACATTCTCTGCAGTCAGTCCTTCCACACTGGCAGCAACCAGATTGGTAATCGCGCGCACCTGCTGGCTGGTGAGGCTGTGTCCTGGTTTGAGCTGAATCAAAACAGATGCACTGGAGGGGCGTGATTCTTTGATAAATAAAGACCTTTGAGGAAGCACAATATGTATGCGGGCATCCTGGACAGCGTTGATCTGTCGGATGGTTCTTGTTAGCTCGCCCTGCAGTGCCCATAGATAGCGTAGATGACGATCAGCTTCTGTTTCACCAATCCGAGTGGTGTTAAAAATCTCAAAACCCACGACACCCCCGGTTGGCAAACCGGCAGAGGCTAAAGCAATGCGCGTTTCTAACACCTGATCGGCCGGCACCAAAACTGCAGTGCCGTTCTCAGCTAGCTCATAAGGCACGCCGCGCTCCTGCAGTTGTGCTACAACTGCCGCGGCATCTTCTGGTTGCAAACCGGAGAACAGAACATCGTAGTCAACATTGGAAAAGAGTGAAATGAGTACCAATAAGGCAAAAACACCGAGAACAAGCACTCCAGCTCCGATCTGCATCGGTTTGGACAACTTGCCCCAGGTGTCTTGGATAGATGTAAGAATATTCTTCATCGTCCACCACCTAGCTAAACCTGCATGCGCATGATTTCTTGATATGCTTCAATGACTTTGCTGCGTATGGCCATGGTCAGCTGCAGGGCAAGACTTGCCTGTTCGGCGATGATCATCGCATCATGGAACTCAATCTCGCCTGCTATCAGCTGTTGATATGCCACGTCCGATTGAATCTGGAGATCGTTGACTTTTTCCAATGCGCTGCGCAAGGCTTCTCTAAACCCTGGTTCGATGGATTTAGCAGTGGTTTCCTTGACTGGTGGCCCGGCCAGGGG
>JAAYMS010000165.1 GCA_012521295.1 Bacillota bacterium | reverse complement strand
TGTCCAACACTCCTACTATACCATTAAAATCACGAATGACCAACTGATTTTCTCGTCGTCTATGCGGATTAGCCCTTGAGGCCGGTAAGAGTGATTCCTCGGACAAAAGTCTTCTGCATGAACAGAAAGACGATTATTATGGGAACCACACTGATGGTGGCGCCTGTCATAACCAGGCCCATATCGGTCCAGTATTGCCCTTGGAAAGTCCGCAGGCCGAGAGGCAGCGTGTATTGCTCCTGCGAAGACAACACAATAAGTGGCCAAAGAAAACTGTTCCACTGTCCCATAAATGTAAAGATGGCCAATGCCGAAAGAGTCGCTTTAGCCTGGGGCAGGATCAGCCCCCAGAAGATCATGAATTCTGATGCCCCGTCGATCCTTCCCGCTTCAATAAACTCATTTGGAATGCTCTGCATGGCTTGCCGCATCAGGAAGATTCCGAAGACGTTACCCAAAGATGGCAGGATAATCGCCCAGTGCGTGTTCACAAGCCCGACCTTACCGAGTAACAAGTATAATGGGATCATAGTAACGGCACCAGGAACCATCATGGTGGAGAGCAACCCTAAGAAGATGGCGTTGCGGAATCTGAACTGGAACTTCTCAAAGACATAGCCCACAATGGCAGAGGTGAACAGTACGGCCAGGGTAACAGTCACAGCGATGTACAAGCTGTTGAAGAAGTATCTGCCAAACCTCAGCTCATTAATGACACGCCAATAACGTTCGAACGTGAACTGGGTTGGGAAGATCACTGGAGGAATCTTCATCACTTCGCTGGGGATTTTGATGCTGGTGGTGATCATCCAATAGAATGGGAAAACCATCGTCAGCCCGCCGACCAGCAGAATTATCCATTTAATGAGCCCAAGGGCTCTTCTCTTCCACATGTGCCGCACACCCCCTAGTGTTCCACCTGGTTACGGGACACGATCTTAAACTGAATCAATGTCAGAGTAACGATAATTGCAAATAACAGGAACGCCATCGCCGAAGCTCTACCCATCTGGTAATAGCTGAATGCTCTTGTGTACAGCAGTTCGATAAAGCCGCGGGTCGAGTTTAAGGGGCCTTTCATCACATAGAGCTGATCAAATACCTGGAAACCAGTGATAAAGCCGGTGATTAGGAGATAAACAAAGGTCGGGCGCAGAAGTGGCAGTGTGATATACCACGTCTTCTGCAGCGTGTTAGCACCGTCGACTTGGGCTGCCTCGTAGTAGGATTCAGGGATCGCATTTAGCCCCGCAAGGAAAATCACGATCGTGTAACCCATTCCCTGCCAGATCGAAGCGGCAATGGCTGAAGGAAGAGCTGTAGTAGGCGATGAGAGCCACATCTGCCGGGGGATTCCGAACAGTTTAAGGACCTCGTTTAGGAGGCCAAAGCGCGGCTGATACAGCCAACCCCAAATTACACCGACAGCTACAAGTGATGTCATAACCGGAAGGAAATATACGGTTCGCAGGATAGCCTGACCCCGCTTGACGCTGTTGATTAAGAGTGCAAAAAACAAGGCAAAAGCCCCACCAATAAAGACGGTTGTGACCGCAAACTTCGCAGTAACTAAGAGGGAACTGGTTAAATGGGTATCGCCGATTAGGGCCTTGTAGTTGTCGAGAGCGACAAATTTCGGTGGGTTCAAGAAATCCATTTCATGAAAGCTGATATAGAACGCATAGAAGATGGGGATAACATTGAAAAAAAGAAAGAACAGAATGGTTGGGATCAGAACTGCCATTACAAAGCGCTTCTTGGCATCGATTGCTTTGATTCTCTCCACCGGAGACATGCTCTTTCCCCCTTTATTGGGTGGTTAAGAGGGGATGACGGGCGCATCCCCTCTTAATGTTGTTCCACTACCTATCATTCAGCAACAGGGGTATAAAGATCCTCTACATACCATTTAACTGGCCTTTCTGCCAAGACGCCATTAGCTTCTGCCTCGGCTGTCCGCAGAGCTTCTGCTGCTGGGTAACCGAAGAAAATCAGGTCTTCAAGCATTCCCAAGCCGTAGTCGTTCTCTACTTCGAATGGAATCTCGCCAGGTATGTTGGTGTAAGGTACCTGCTCGGCAATGGCAGAGATGAGCGGATCAGAAGTGATTCT
>JAAYMS010000026.1 GCA_012521295.1 Bacillota bacterium | reverse complement strand
TTTTTGAGAAGGTGCAAAAGATTCTTGTGGAGCAATTAGGCGTCAGCTATGAGGATGTTACCGCAGACGCTTCCTTTGTAGAGGATCTGGGGGCAGACTCCCTGGATGTGGTCGAGTTAGTTATGGCTCTAGAAGAAGAGTTTGACCTGAAGATTTCTGATGAAGAAGCAGAAAAAATTGCCACCGTACGTGATGCGGTGAACTATATCGCAAACCAACAAGGTTAATGAGGGTGGGCCGGCTTTCGGCCCCCCGTTCTTTGGAGGGTAGACTTGTGACAAGGCGTGTTGTGGTAACAGGCATCGGCGCCGTGACGCCGCTAGGTAACAAAGAACAGCTGTGGCAGAGTGTACTCAATGGTATTTCGGGGATCGGGAAGATCACACTCTTTGACGCATCAAACTATCCGGTGCAGATTGGAGCGGAAGTGAAGGATTTCGATCCCGCCGACTATATGGACCGCAAAGATGCGCGCCGCATGGATCGTTTCTGTCAATTTGCTGTAGCAGCGGCGCAGCAGAGTCTCAAAGATGCAGGTCTCAGCATAACCCCGGCTAATGCTAACCGCGTAGGAGTTCTGGTCGGCTCGGGAATAGGCGGCATCAGTACCGTCGAGCAGCAGGCGCGCGTGCTCATTGAAAAGGGGCTCGAACGTGTAAGCCCGTTTTTTGTACCCATGCTGATTCCAGACATGGCCAGCGGGCAGATCGCTATCCAAACAGGCGCGAAGGGCCCTAATTCCTGCACGGTAACTGCCTGTGCCACAGGCACCAATTCCTTGGGAGATGCTTTCCGAATAATTGCGCGTGGAGATGCAGATGTGATGCTGGCAGGTGGTTCAGAAGCCGCCCTGTGCCCATTAGGTATTGCTGGTTTTATTGCATCGCGAGCATTGTCGACGCGCAACGATGAGCCGCAGAAAGCATCCCGCCCCTTTGATCGCACTAGAGATGGCTTTGTCATGGGAGAAGGTGCTGCTGTACTGGTCCTCGAGAACCTGGAGCACGCGCTTAGGCGAGGAGCCCATATCTATGGTGAAATCGTGGGCTATGGAGCCACGGGTGATGCATACCATATCACCGCACCTGCCCCTGAAGGAGAAGGAGCCCAGCGAGCAATGAAGGCAGCCTTGCAGGATGCGGGGATTGAGCCTGAAGACGTGCAGTACATTAACGCCCATGGAACTTCGACTGAATACAATGACAAGTATGAGTCGCGAGCTATCGAACTGGTCTTTGGTGAACACGCCCAATCCCTAGCAGTTAGTTCTACCAAGGCGCTGACAGGGCATATGCTGGGTGCTGCCGGTGCTGTTGAAGCAGCCGTCACCTTAATGGCTTTAGAGAACCAAATTGTGCCAGGAACCTATAATTATGAATTCCCTGATCCCGAATGTACTCTAGATTATGTTCCAAACGAAGCCCGCCCAATGGAGTTTACGTATGCGATGTCAAATTCGTTTGGGTTTGGTGGCCATAATGCGGTATTGGTAATGAAACGCTGGGAGGATTAGTTAGTAGTGAAAGGCATGGGGAAGCAGTACAAACCGCTGGAAGAGGCTTTGGGTTACGAGTTTAGAGACAAGACTCTACTCCAGCAGGCACTTACGCACCGTTCTTACGGAGCGGCTGTAGGCGGAAAGGATTATGAGCGTCTGGAGTTCTTGGGAGATGCTGTCCTTCAGCTTGTCGTAAGCACCTATTTGTATTCTAAGTTCTCAAATCTGCGAGAAGGCCAGCTGGCCAAGATTAGAGCATATCTTGTCAGCGAGCCTACGCTGGCTGAACTAGGAAAAAAGCTCAAGCTTGATTCTTTCTTAAGAGTGGGCAAGGGCGAGGAACAGACAGGTGTGCATCAGCGAGCGTCCGTTCTGTGTGATGTGGTAGAGGCCGTCTATGGTGCAGTTTACCTCGATGGTGGCTTTGCAGAAGCCGAGAGAATTATCTTAGCCCATATGCCCGAGTGGGACCCAAGTCAGCTGCCGCTCATAGATGCCAAAACGACACTGCAGGAACACTTCCAGCAGCTTTCGCAGAAAACACCTACGTACACTCTTGCTGAAGAGTCAGGCCCGGCACACAATAAGCAGTTTGTGGTCGAGGTCCGCTTTGAGGACGAGCTCCTCGGCGTCGGCTATGGAAGAAGCAAAAAAGAAGCTGCCCAAGAAGCAGCTCGGGCAGCGCTAGCGAATCTAGATATTCTATAGGCCTTGGAATATTCGTTCCTGCCGCATGATGTGTCCTATACGAGAATAATCATCGGGGAACTGCTCTCCGGTACGGGGATCAATTAAGAAACCACTCGCTACCGCAATTCCTAAGAAATATGATTGCCGGTTAGACAATAGGATCCAGTCATCGGCCCGGTTGTGGTTGTGCCGCTCCACAATGAGAATATCATTGGGCATCAACCAAGGGCTGAAGTTGCGATCGCCGACGCGAACTGCAAATATACCTTGTGGATGAGGATGGTTGTACAAAAAGCACCATTCGCCCACAGGGTTTTTTTCTTTGGGGTTCCATGAGTATAATGGTGCTCGCGCTAAGTAGAGTTCTCTGTTATTGACCGCAATCGTCAACCCTTCAGTGAAGAGCTTCGGGTCAGAAAGAACCTCACGCTTAAACTCGTTTATTCCACGGAAGTGATGTTTGTCCAGCCAATAGTAGACAGATTTACTGTCGGCAAATTGGAGTGCACTGGCGATCTCCCGTACCGTGATGCTCGGATTTTCTCTAACTAAATCTGCCATCTTTGAGAGATAATCTGGAGATTGCAAACCCTTCCCACCCTAACCGGACACAGCATATGTCCACTGGTATCGAATACTAAATTAGGATAAGAAGCTCAAATACCTTTACATAAACCATGGGTGAAAATGCCTCTAGCTTGCAAAACAGCCTGCCGATTACCATGAAATATGGAAATCACGCAGAAGTTTACCTACCACGGTCAGTCATAGCTACCCTTCACAGGCATATACATGCTAGTAGAGCATGTACCAGTAGACAAGAGGAGGGGAAGCTGTGAACCAGAACCTTGACCTGGACTTGATTAGGCGGATTAGGGAAGGGGAGGCAGAAGCGAAGGAGAAACTGGTCACAAAATACGTACCCATGGTCAAGTACATAATCAGAAACTATTACGCCAGTTTTCTAGACTACGAGGATCTTCTGCAGGAAGGCTTAATCGGGCTGCTTAACGCTATTGACGAGTACAAGCCGGAGAAGTTCGACGTTAAGTTCAGTTCCTTTGCCTATATCTGCATTCTGCGGCGTGTCTACAACGTCATTAAGCAGACAAATGGCAACAAACACCGCTTACTTAACGAAGCCGTATCGCTGCAGGCAGCTATAGGTGCTGATGAAAACCGTGTTATCCTGGATATAGTGCCAGCTGACCCCACCGACATCGATCCAGAACAGCTGATTGAAGAAAAAATCGTCAGCAAACTTCTAGATGAAGTCCTGCGCAATCACCTCTCAGTACTGGAATATGCCGTTATCACTCGTTTGATCAAAGGTTATACCAGCAGTGAGATTCAAGAGGAAATTGGGGTAGGGCCAAAAGTAATCGACAACGCCCGCACCCGTGTAAAGACCAAACTGCGCCGATTGCTGGGCGAATATGGGTCGCTCTTGAGCCCGGACGTGCCAACGGAGGTGCGCCGTCGCGAAGATCTCTATCTTGAACTTCCTTTGAAGAACTAGAGCTGTTTACCACGGATAAGCCTTCTATATCGAGGGTTTGTGTTCTTTTTTCCTCCAGGATATGGTACAATATCGAAGGATATTTCCGCAATGGAGGAATATAATGCGGCTGAAACGCTTAGAAATGGTGGGTTTCAAATCCTTTGCCAATCGGGTCTGTTTAGAGTTCGGAAGCGGTATAACAGCCATTGTAGGGCCCAATGGCAGTGGAAAGAGCAATATATCTGATGCCGTTCGCTGGGTTTTAGGCGAGCAGAGTGCCCGACAGCTGCGCGGAAGCAAGATGGAGGACGTCATCTTCTCTGGCAGCGATGGGAAAAAGCCGCTTGGAATGGCCGAAGTCCAGCTTACCCTTGACAATAGCGAAGGGTATCTTCCCATCGAGTTTGCTGAAGTAACTGTAACCCGCCGGGTTTATCGTTCTGGCGAAAGTCAGTTTCTCATCAACGGCCGGCAGTGTCGGTTGAAGGATATTCACGACTTGTTTACAGATACAGGACTAGGGCGTGAAGGTTACGCCATTATTGGACAAGGTCAGATCGATGCTGTTCTGAGTGTGCGTTCACAGGATCGCCGTGTCCTGCTTGAGGAGACGGCGGGTATCATCAAGTACAGGCAGCGTAAGGAAGAGGCGCTCCAGAAGATCGAGCAGACTAACCAGGACCTGGTACGCGTCACAGATATTCTCAATGAACTTGATAAGAGGTTGGATCCGCTGCAGAAAGAAGCGGAGAAGGCGAGGCGCTACCATGAATTAGCCCATGAGCTGTTGGTGGTCGAACAGGATTTCTACGCTTTACAGCTTCAGGAAATCGATGCTGAGCGGACTAGCCTCGATGTGGAGTATCGTGACGTTACAGAAACCACAGAAAAGATTACTGCTGAGCTAACCGATCTCGAG
>JAAYMS010000164.1 GCA_012521295.1 Bacillota bacterium | reverse complement strand
CGCCAGTGAACAGCTTCCTTCTTTAGATTCGCAAAGAAGCTTTCACTCCAGGGGTTGTCCCCAGGTTTGCCGACTCGAGAAAAGCTTTGCAGGATACCGTGCTTCTAGAGCAGTTTGGCAATAGACTCCGCTGTGAACTGACTTCCGCGGTCACTATGATGTATACAACCTTCCAATAGCGGCCAACGATGAATGGCTTTTATAAGGGTTCTTTCAACCGGGTCCACCTTCATGTTGTCAGCCATTGTGTGGGCAAGAACAAGGCCGGTCACTACGTCTTTGACTGCACAAAGATAGTCAAAGCCTTCAGCAGTCCGTATGTAGCTGATATCACTGGTAATAACCTGGAAGGGCTTGGTAATGTCCAGGCCTCGAACCAGATTCGCATAACCTGCTCCCCGAGCATGTCGGCTGTCAGTTAAGGAACGCTGCCGGTGCTGACGGTGTATTGATACGAGGCCTAGCTTATCCATGATCCGTTTTACACGCTTGAAAGATGCCGTATAGCCTTCTTTTCTGAGGCATCCGCAAATACGGTCAACACCGTAGGTCTTATTGCTTTTCGCAAAGATCTTTAGGATGGCGTTGACAAACTCCTTTTCCCGCTTATCCCGTTCTTCTTTTTTCGCCAGCCAGTCATAATACGCACTGGTTGACACCTAGAGACAAGCGGCCCACTTTGTAACGGGATATTCGGGATGAGCACGAATGAGTTCGTACCTCACTTCTGATGTTTCGCAAAGTAGGCCGCGGCTTTTTTTAACATTTCGTTCTCCATCTTAAGCTCAGCGAGCTCCAGCTGCAGCTTCCGCAGCTGTTCCTGTTGCTCTGCGGCCCTGGTCTTTTCGCCGTTCTCCGCATAGATCTTCCGCCAACGATAGATCATGCTGTGGTGAATCCCGAGGTCCTCGCAGAACTCCCTCATGGTCTTGGTAGTGGCGCAACTTAGCCTGACCGCATTCTTGCGAAACTCATCATCATAACGCTGCCGGATTTTGGACATGATTATTCTCCTTTACTGTCATGGTATTATCTTATCATCATGTCCGGAATTGTAACATAGACCCGTCTTTCTCAACATAGACTAACACATACATCTGCTGGGAGGATGAGGAGTGGACGACTGGACAACTGTACTCTCGCATGGATGCCCTACTGGGAGCACAGACTCTCAGACAGTATTGGCGGTCAAAGCTGGACAGCCCAATCTTTGCTTGCTGTCAATCTTGAACACATCGCAGGATTAGGGTGGCAGTCTTGAGTTTTCGGCCGGTGGTTATGTCTTATATCTCAAATCCACTTTGTTACCGCGATATTACCGTCCTGTTACTCGGATATTACCAGTCTATGCTATGGTTAAATCAGGAACTGACAGCAAGTATGATTTGTGGAGTTGTTTTCCGTGACTAAAGTGACGAGGCTGAAGAGATACCGACGGGGTAATGATGCTTCGAGCTTTCGCATTAGCGTCATTTCGGGGGAAAACGCCGATTGGCAAGGTGAGATTGAGCACGTGCAAACTGGTGAAGTCATCCAATTCCGGAGTGTGGTAGAACTAATGTTGTTGATTAACGAGATGGTCGATATGTTGGATTTCCCTCAAGCTACCTTTCAAATTCGCAAATGGAGTGAAGAAGACGAGCTATGGTTGCTGGAACTCATCGCGCAATGACTGGGAGGGTGACATCAAATCGATAAGGGAAAGGGTCCAACCAAGAAGGCAGAGTTCTTTGTGCGGGTGCTTTTCCGACGAAACGCTAGCTGGCAGGGCGAGGTGCAATGGCTGGAAGGAGAAAAGACCAAGTCCTTCCGCAGCGTTTTGGAGCTAATCAGCCTGATGCAAGAAGCCATGGAGGCCAGTGGCAGTCCAGAAGCGGATTACACCCTAAGAACATGGGAGAGTCCCGAATAAGGCAGCGTGCTTTTCCCAAAGCCGCCCTTCATAAAACGCATAGCCGCCACAGGAGGTGATAGAAAGTCAACTTACTAGTCTGAAATAGGGAGGTATTCTCAACTCTTTGGAAGTGATGAACCCCATCCTTTAACTGGTCACCAATGGGATGGCGGCGAGCTAGGGTGAACCCGGCCAAGGAAAACACAAACCCAAAGAGGAGGAATTTTCTAATGAAAAAGCTGTTTGCGGTAGTGTTAATCCTTGTATTGGCATTGAGCGTGTCGGGTCTGGCATTGGCGAGCAATACGACGGACGTTTTTCAGACTGGGGACGGGAATATTGTTGAGATCGACCAGGATGGAGACAACGAGGCTACCGTCACCCAGGTCGGAGACTCTAACGATGCGGCGATTACCCAAGATGGAGAGAATGATGTAAACGTATTCCAGGACGGAGACGACAACACGGCCAGCGTGACCCAGGATGGGCAGGGAAACGAAGCGG
>JAAYMS010000025.1 GCA_012521295.1 Bacillota bacterium | reverse complement strand
CTGCTGTATCAGCTGGAGGAGCTCTCTAAGAAAGAGTTTGAGGCCTACCGGGAACGCTATTCGCCTTACGGTTCAATTGCATCCCTCTACCTATGGGAAATTGCAGGAAATCCTGACTATGTGAGAGAACTTTAATAAATAAAACCGAATTTTTATATTCAAAGGAGGCGGAAATATTGACTTTTACACTCCAAATTGGGTCAAAGGCACCCGACTTCACGCTGCCTGCCACCGATGGAAAGACCTATTCGCTGTCTGACTTTGATGATGCGAAGTACCTAGTGGTTTTCTTTACCTGCAACCACTGCCCATATGTCACCGGTTCTGATGAAGTAACGCGTCAGACAGCTGAGAAGTATAAAGACAAAGGTGTCGTGTTTGTGGCGATCAACTCCAACAGCGCGAACACCTACGAGGAAGACTCCTTTGAGAACATGGTCAAGCGCATGGAGGAGCATAAGTTCCCCTGGGTTTACCTGCATGATGAGACTCAAGAAGTGGCACTGGCCTACGGCGCTTTGCGCACGCCCCACTTCTACGTATTTGATGAAGAGCGCAAGCTGGTTTACACGGGCCGCGGTGTAGACAATCCGCGTGATACGAGCAAAATGACTGTCAATGATCTTGACAACGCCCTTGCCGAACTCACTGCCGGCAAGCCTATCACCACACCTGTTACCAACCCGATCGGCTGCAACGTAAAATGGGATGGCAAGCCAGCCCACTGGATGCCTCCTGAAGCTTGTGATCTGGTCTAGCACGGTCTTTCTGACGGAAGGCAATCGCCTTCCGTTTTTATTTTTCTTTACTCAATTTATTAGGAAGGTAATTAGTAATAAGTCGAGAATGCTCTCACAAAAGGAAGGAGTGATCCAGGTTGCGCAAGCAGAGAATAATGTTTGTTCTGAGTACTGTTGTGGTCGTTAGTCTGCTGCTGACAGGCTGTTTGGGGTCTGTAGGCGGTGGTGGGAGTTCTACCGCATCATTGTCGGGCAAGATCACATATGCTGGTGAAGATTATGATGGCCAGGTTGTCATTCAAGTGGGTAATGGACAAGCCCTTACCGTGGAAGGAGGCAGCTACACCCTCACAGATCTGAAGGCTGCGAAGGAACCAGTAATTCTCTCAGCTAAGGCACCTCAGGACGGATTGGTTTACTACACTGTGAT
Source organism: Bacillota bacterium (assembly GCA_012521295.1). Lineage (GTDB taxonomy): Bacteria > Bacillota > Limnochordia > Darwinibacteriales > Darwinibacteriaceae > JAAYMS01. The sequence goes on along the minus strand of JAAYMS010000025.1, from coordinate 4,759 downwards.
CAACTTGAAGAGCGGAAGCAACAAACACGATATCGAACTGCTTACAAAAGAAGAGGCCGGCCTTCAGTATCTTGAAGCAGCGGCAGGGAGTATCACTGCAGTAACTAATGCTATTGAGGAACAGTGGGAAATCTTGCAGCAGATCGATACCGAGGAATACCTGGAAATCGCGCAGTTTGCCCAATCGATGGACTACTTACTGGAAGCGGTCACTAAAGCGTCAGGCATAGCAAATGATGGCCAGCCTGGCAGTGAGCATGTCTTTCCGCTTCAGAATGGCGGAACAGTAAAGTTCATTCTCGATGACCCGGATGGATTGCTCTTCCCATTGAAAGACGTCGAGCGTGCCAAATTACAGATGGAACTTTACGATCCTGACAGTGAGCTCCTCGGAGAAGGATCTCTCGTCCTATACATCGATGATCAAAATGACAATCTCTGGACATACGAAATCGACGTCGAAATCATGGGTACTGAGATTACCGGAACCGCGGCTTTTGACTTCCTCGCGCTGGACATCTCTGAGCGCCAACCCGCTTCTATCGACTTCGAGGGCCGCATCAGCTCTGAACTACTAACCGTGAACGGTAATGTCTCTGTTGAGTTTGATGAATCACCTGAAGGTGGTTTCTATCCTGAGTCTCTCACCGTATCAGGCACAGCTGTGTTAACTCTCGGATCGGTGCTGGAAATTGAGCTGAATGGTGAGCTGCAGACTACCTGGTCTTACAACACCGATGAGGAAATGACTCTGCCAACAAATATTGCCCTCGAGGGATTATTCAGACTGAACGATATTCGATTCAGCGGTAGTTTCAGTTTTGAAGGCGATCCCGCTGATATCTTCTCTGCCGAAGCAGCCTTTAACCTCTCTCTTGAACTGCCAAATGCGGTGGTGAAGCTCGTCGGTACACTTGAGCAATCCAAAGATGGGCTGCGCACTGAACTCGAGTTCTCTAGTGGTGAACTCCGGATTAAGGGCCTGCTTGAGATTGACGAAGAACCTAGACTGGTCTTAGAAGACACCGTTTGGCCTATCACTATCACGGCAGCCCTTGCTCTAGACGATGAAGGCAACGCCATCATTGAAGGCAAGGTATTCTTTGAAGATGTGGAACTAGAGGGACTGCACTTCAGCTTTGAGATTCTCCTACCAATGTTGATTGCGTAGAGCGTACGCAAGAGGGCCTGGTTCGATTGTAGTCGAACCAGACCCTTCTTCCTTATAGACTATTGCTTCTGGGCGAGTATAGAAGGGCTGGTTCGACGATTGTCGAACCAGCCCTTCTATCCATTGGTGTCTAGGCAAAGACATCGGCAAGAAAGAGAATGATCATCACCAGCTGCAAAAGCGCCTTAGCAACCAAGCTGCTGACAAAACCTACGATGGTGCCCACCGCTGCCCGCATAGACATTTCTGGTGATCGCTTCTGGAAAACCAGTTCTACCAAGAAGACGAGAAAAAACGGGACCACCAAGACACCCCACGGAGGCGCTGCAAAGAGGCCAATGAAAGCACCCACAAACGAGGCAAAAGAACTTAAGCGGCTGCCACCATAGCGTTTCACGGAGTATACACTTGCTAGCTGATCCGAGACCATCATCAACGTCGTCAATACAATGAAGCCAACCCATGTGAGAGAGCCAAGAGCTGCCGAATCAATGAAGAAGTGGTATAAGGCCGCACCAGCCCATACAAACAGTGCGGCTGGCAGAATCGGTACTACCAACCCCACAAAGCTGAGAATAAAACATGCCACAATAAGAACCCAGAGAAAGACCTCCACAGTACCCACTCCCTACCGATTGCACTCTCAGCTAAAGAGCTTTTCCACCAGCGACCTAAACTCTTGATACTCATTGAGATAGGCCAGTTCAGCCAAGCCATCCACCAGCCCTTTATAATACATTCCCTGCTGCTGCTTATCCTTCATGTTGAACCGCTCCCACAGCTCATCGCCCACTTCCAGATAATCCCGATAGAGAGAGCGGGCATTAGAAAGCTTATCTGCCAGCGTAAGGAGCTTCACATCGAACGGAGCATTAGGAAGAGTGTCGACTGTGTGCTTCTTACGCGCATGCCACGACAACGACTTATCCTCGGTTTGAGTCGCCACCAGCTCAGCTACCCGCGCCCCAAATTCTTCAGCGATGGTCTCCAGCGTGACTTCTGTGTCTTCTACTAAATCATGCAAAATAGCTGCAGCTATCAGTTCCTCATCGTACTTGATGTGCGACACAATAATACCCGCTTCTAGGACATGCAGAATATAAGGTGTTTGCTTGCCCTTGCGGAATTGACCTGCGTGTTTTTCGTTGGCAAAGGCAATAGCCTTAACTATCATGTTTTCGCTCCTTAAACGTAGTAAAAGCTGTTCTCATTTTATTCTAGACAGCAGTACCACATCCTCCATCATATGCTGCATGGGCCGATCGTGATCAAGGAAAAGGGCGCCATACAGCGCCCTACCTCTCTAAACTAATTTCCACTGTGCTAAAGCGTGACCGGACTGTCACAGGGTACTCGCCCTCACGCAGCACACCTTTGGCGGTTATCAGAGCGTTATCCTCCTTACGCTCAAGGCCGATGGTGCTGTCGATTGTTCCGTAAGCTGCTTCAATATCAAAGGTGTATCCGGCAGGAACGTCGACCAGGACTAGTTCCACCGCCGAAGATACTGTTTGGAGATCAACCGGGCCCTCAACTCGTTTCAGCTCTATAGAGCCGTAGCGGATATCTCCTGTAATCCCCCCGGAAAGGTTGTTTGCAGATGATCCACTGTATTCGGCATCTAGATCTATACCGCCCGAAAGGTCCGATAACTCCAATAGCCCCTGCTGGACCACGGCAGAAATGAACAAGTCCTGCGGGACTGTCACTTGATACACGATCCTGAAAGTTCCAATCTTGGGCATCTCCGACGGCATCTTAGCACGCAGAATCGCCGTTTCTCCTTCGACAATGGCATCAATCTTGAATCCTGCCAGATCTTCTTCCACCTTCTCCACGGTAGAGGCAGCAGCGTGCACAGTCGCCAGAATTTGGATAGAATCGGTTTCGGCTCCGGATACGGTAACGCGGGCAGCCTCAGCATCTATCACCAGCTGTGTCAGATCGCTGGCAGGAAGAAGGCACTCTTTTTCCACTACAGCATGGGGAATAAACTCGTCCCAACCAGTAATTGTAATACCGGTTCCGCGATTGTAGGGGATGATGCCGAGCCGCCCCTCCAGGAGTGCCAAACAAGTGACTGCAATCAAAACCAATAGCGTTATCCTTCTATTTCTCATCGTCTCGACACTCCCTTCTAGTCTACCTCTATCACGTGTTCCAAGAGCCAAGCTCCCAAGTAGAAGAGCCCTATTACAGCCATCCAAGAACCGATGCTTCCTGAAATATCCCAGAGTAGGGTTTGGGGCGGTTCCACAACAAACCTGGGTATTTCATGAAAACCAAACAACCTATCTAGAGGTATTTTGGGCACCCAAGCAAACAAGGGCTGCAGCAGGGCTCCTGCAACCTGCATGATCCAGCTTGCGAGCAGGAGCACCCAAAGAAGAATCAAGCCTTGTAATCGGCCAATGATCTTGCCTACAATGTATCCTAGCTGAACCAAGGCAATGAAGGTAGCGAAGATGGCTAAACTGAACAGGTAAATCAAGAGGCCGTTCTTGATAAACCAGGTCAGAGGTACAACCTGAAGCAGTTCTCCTAATTGAGGCTGCAGAGCACTCCAGAAAATCAGCATACCACCAACTACCCATGCTGCGGTCACTATTGTGTATTCAATCAGCAGTGCAACCATCTTTGAGAGATTAATCAACCAACCCGGTACAGGCAGAGTGAGAATAGTATAGATGGTGTCCTCTTTCCATTCTGTTCTGAGCGACTGATAGGTCTGCCATACAAACCAGAATGGCAGAAAGGCAAGAGGCAGTACCGCTAATGCTGCTACCACATCGAAAGGCCAACCGCTCTCTAGACGATAACGAAGGAAGAGAAGCCACAAAACAGCGCCTGCGGCGTTGAACAGCATGGGATACTTGCTGCCTTCTAGATCTTTTTTAAGCAGTCTAAGGAAAGCTGTCATTATACATAGACCTCCTTGAACAGGTCATTGATGGACTTACCATAGTCCATTCGCAGCCCCTCTGCACTGCCCATCAACTCAATGCGGCCTTCCCTGAGAAACACAACTGAATCGAACAGCTTCTCTGTTTCATCAACGGCATGAGTCGATAGGATAATGGCCTGATTCTCGGCACGGAACTGCCTGACAATGCCTTCTATAATTTTGTCTCGCGATGACGGATCGATGCCCGAAAGGGGCTCATCGAGGAGTATCAGTTCCGAATCCCTGGCAAGACCCAAAACAAGGCGCAGCCGTGCCCGCATTCCTTTCGACAATGCTCCCACCTTCTGTTTCGGATCCAGCTTCATGAAGTGGATCAGCTCCTCAGCGCGCTCGTTCTGCCAGTTATCGAAAATGGAAGCTGCGAAATCAAGGGCACCCTCCACTGTCATCCAGCGATACAGTGTGTCAATTTCCGGTACAAAAGATACTACAGCCTTCGTCTTCCTAGAAGGCTTGATACCGTTAATGAGAATCTCACCGCTGTCTGGCTGTACTAGGCCAGCAGTACATTTCAAAAGGGTAGACTTGCCGCTTCCGTTCGGCCCGAGAAGCCCCCAAATCTCTCCCGGAGCAATGTTCAAGCTGACCCCGTCCAAAGCTTGCACTTTGCGGTAACGCTTACG
>JAAYMS010000003.1 GCA_012521295.1 Bacillota bacterium | reverse complement strand
AGACTGCCGAAGCTAGGTTTTTCCGCATATTCCAGAGGTTCAGCCTGTAGAGTGACCGTTACTGGAACATTGGCGATGAATCGGACTGTGGCAGGTTGCTTCGCTTCGTACTTTCCTGGAGCACCGAGGATGTACCCGAAGTCCAGCGGCGTCACCTCGATGATCTTGATGCTTTCAGCCCAAGCTGTCGCTGATACCATAGTTAGTAAGGAAAGTATTAATACCAACGGTAACGATGCCCAACGCGTTTTCACAATCGTTCTCTCCCTCCGGAGGAATCATCCGCTAGTATTTTCTGCCGGCAAAGAACAGATTATGCAATATTTAGGAAAAAGTTCCTATATCAAATGCGTTTGATTAAAAGAGGGACAACCGCCCCTTGTTTAGCCTGCCATCACCTGGGAACACTATGCACTAGGTTGGTTATTGAGGGGGATTCTGCCAATGAAAGTCCGCATCCATTACCATCGCTCGGACAACAATTACACTCCTTGGAATGTATGGCTCTGGCCGGAGAACTATGTCGGTTGGGAAGTTAAGTTTAGCGAAAGTGATGACTACGGCCGCGTTGCTACAGCTGAGATCCCTGGGAACCACAAGCGGGTCGGCTTCGTAATTCATTCCTACACTTGGGATAAAGACATTGCCCATGACCGCTATATCGAAAACTTCGTAGAAGGAGAAGCGGAGGTCTGGCTCCGGGACGGGGATCCCACAGTATACACTGCACCTCCGGCTGATCTTCGCAAGACAGTCCGTTCCTTTGCGAGGGCTTTGGTCACTGTGCATTACTATCGCTACGATCAGGACTACACCGGCTGGAATCTGTGGGTCTGGCGGGGAGAGGAGCCTGGGTGGCAGGTGGATTTCTCCGCTGCCGATGCCTATGGGGTGGTAGCCCGGGTAGCTTTTGATAACATCACTGATCTTGGGGAAATGGGTTTCGTTGTCAGGCGCAGTGCTGCCGGCAATCCTTGGGCTGAGAAAGATGGCGGCGATCGGTTTGTACCCTTCTACCATCTAGATAACGACGGACAGCTCCACATCTGGCTGATGCAGCAGGACAGACGGGTGTACTACTCTCCTCGTGATGTGGACAGGGTGCCGCGCATTGTGAAGGCCCAGATCGATGAGGAAAAAGTGATCTCGATTGAAACCAATATACCCGTTAAGCTAGATCCAGTCAGAGGCGGCGGATTTCGCCTGTTTAGAAATGATGAGGAAGAGCCTTTAGCTGAGGTGATCACATTTGAGTCAGGCAGGGATGGGGCAAAGCGGCTGCGGCTTGCTTCTGAAGAACATCTGGATCTAGAAGCCGTCTACACCGTCAGCCATCCCACCCATGGAACCGCCCGTGTGACGATGGGACGGATCTTCGACACCCAAGCCTTCGCGGAACGCTTTACATATGAAGAAAATGATTTAGGGGCAGTCTACTCACCCGAAGGTACTAAGTTTCGGGTATGGGCGCCCACTGCTGAAGCAGTCACCGTTTTACTGTATAAATCAGGCCAGGGAGGAAAGGCAGAAAAGTTCCCCATGCGCCGCGATGTAAAGGGTACCTGGGTGTGTGAGATTTCGGGTGACCTTCACGGCCGTTACTATACATACCTCGTAACGCATCACGATCGCGAACATGAAGTGGTTGACCCCTATGCTCGTGCCTGTGGCGTGAATGGAAAGCGGGGGATGGTGGTGGATCTTTCTCGCACTAATCCGCCTGGGTGGGAAAGGGATCAGCGCCCATCGCTTGACGCTCCCACCGATGCGGTGATCTATGAACTGCACGTGCGCGATTTCTCCATCCACCCAGCTTCAGGGATCAGCCATAAGGGGAAGTATTTAGGAGTGGTGGAACCCCACACGAGAGGCCCGGATGGGGTTTTAACTGGCCTTGCGCACCTGAAGGAACTTGGCATTACTCATCTGCACCTTCTGCCAGTGTTTGACTTCATCTCAGTAGATGAATCGCGATCGAACTCAGGCTACAACTGGGGATACGATCCACTGCACTATAACGTCCCCGAAGGTTCCTATGCCAGCGACCCTTACCACGGTGAGGTACGCATCCGAGAGTTCAAAGAGATGGTCCAGGGCCTGCACCGGGCAGGCATACGGGTGATTATGGATGTGGTCTACAACCATACCGCTAAGAGCATGGACTCCAATCTCAACCTTCTTGTTCCCGGCTATTACTACCGCCTCCGTCCTGATGGGCATTTCTCCAATGGTTCGGGCTGCGGGAATGAACTGGCCGATGAGCGCTCGATGGTGCGTAAGTTCATCGTCCATTCGGTCACCTATTGGGCGAGGGAGTATAAAATCGATGGGTTCCGTTTCGATTTGATGGGCCTTCACCATGTCACAACGATGAAGGCAGTCCGCAAGGCGCTGAATGAAATCGATCCGTCCATTATTATCTATGGAGAAGGATGGGCAGCTGCGGATTCGACCCTACCTGGCGGGCTCAGAGCTCTAAAGAGCAACACGCCGCAGCTGAAGGGAATCGCTTCGTTCTCAAACGATATGCGCGATGCGGTGAAGGGCCATGTCTTTCATCAAAGCGAACCAGGGTTTGTGCAGGGGGCAGGCTATGAGGAACCAGTGAAGTTCGGTATAGTGGCAGCTACGTATCATGAGCAGGTCGACTATCTCAAGGCCAACCACGGCCAGGGCCCTTGGGCTGTGGAACCAGGTCAGTGTATCACCTACGCTGCTTCCCACGATAACCTCACCTTGTGGGACAAACTCAGTGCCAGCGCACCTGACGCTTCTGAAGAAGAAAGGATCACGATGCAGAAGCTGGCTAACGCTCTTGTTTTGACCAGCCAAGGGATTCCTTTCTTGCATGCGGGGCAGGAGTTCGCTCGGACCAAGGAAGGGGAGCATAACAGCTACCAGTCGCCGGATCGAGTAAACAGGATCGACTGGTCCCGGAAAGTGCGCTATCGGGAGATCTTCGACTACACTAGGGGTTTGATTGCCCTGCGCAAGGCACACCCAGCGTTCCGAATGCGCACCAGTGCTGAAATTCGGTCTAAACTGACATTTATCAAGATGCCGGCGCCGAATATGGTGGGTTACTTCCTCGGCCCACATGCTGGCGGCGATCCCTGGGGTTTGATAGCCGTCCTCTTCAATGCCAATCCTGAGCCAGTATCAGTGAAACTCAACCCCGGCCGCTGGGGGACGGTGGTGGATGAAGAGCGGGCTGAGCTGGTTCCCTTTGGTGAGATCCTAGATCAGACAGTGGTGGTGGCAGGGAGGAGCTGCCGCATCTTGGTTGACCTAAACAGCATCAGTGAGGGAGGGGTTTGATGCCCAAGTGGCTTGCTTCGCCTTACAGTGAGCTCGATCGCTATCTGTTTCATCAGGGAACCCACTACGAAAGCTATGCCATGCTTGGTGCCCACATAGTGGAAGAAAATGGGCAAGCAGGTGTGCGCTTCGCAGTGTGGGCTCCTAATGCTGAGCGCGTCTCGGTGGTGGGCGATTTCAACAACTGGAACGGTGATGTCCATCCCATGGAGCGTATGCCTTCGTCAAGGATCTGGGCTCTCTTTATCCCCGGCCTTGGAGAAGGGACGATCTATAAATATGAAATCCGCACTTATTCAGGGCAGCTGATTCTCAAGGCGGATCCATATGCCTTCTATGCCGAAGTCAAGCCCCGCACTGCTTCGAAGGTGGTAAACCTCAAGGGCTACCAGTGGAATGACCAGGAATGGCAGGAAAGGAAGGCTTCTCAGTCACCTTTTGAACAGCCCATGCTGATTTACGAAGTTCACCTTGGTTCCTGGAAGAACCGGGGTCTTGAGCAGTACTACACATATAAAGAGCTCACCGAAGAGTTGATCGACTATGTGGCGGAAATGGGCTACACACACATTGAGCTGCTCCCTGTAATGGAGCACCCCTTCGATGGTTCTTGGGGATACCAGACAACGGGGTATTACGCGATTACCAGCCGCTATGGGACTCCCTATGAGTTTATGGAGTTTGTTGACCGCTGTCACCAAAAAGGGATCGGAGTGATCTTGGATTGGGTGCCGGGGCATTTCTGCCGGGATGATCATGGGCTGCGGATGTTCGATGGATCGCCCTGTTATGAGTATGCCGATCCTAAACGGGCAGATAACCACGGTTGGGGAACCAGCAACTTTGACCTGGGAAGGACTGAGGTGCAGAGTTTTCTCATTTCTAACGCGCTTTTCTGGTTAGATGTATACCACATCGATGGGCTGCGGGTGGATGCGGTTGCGGCCATGCTCTACCTGGACTACGACAAAAGACCAGGCGAGTGGAACCCCAACTCCCAAGGGGGAAAAGAGAATCTTGAGTCCATCGCGTTCCTGCGCAAGCTGAACGAACAGGTCTTAACCAGGTTCCCCGGCACCTTAATGATTGCGGAAGAAAGCACTGCTTGGCCTTTAGTGACTAAGCCGCCCTATCTTGGAGGATTGGGGTTCAACTTCAAATGGAACATGGGCTGGATGAATGACATGCTGAGGTATATGGAGCTGGACCCGATTTACCGCAAGTACCACCACAACCTGGTCACGTTTTCCTTTATGTACGCGTTTAGTGAAAACTTCATCCTACCTATTTCCCATGATGAAGTGGTGCACGGCAAGAAGTCGCTCTTGGACAAGATGCCCGGTGATTACTGGCAGAAGTTTTCCAACTTAAGAGCCTTCCTAGGGTATATGATGGCTCACCCCGGGAAGAAACTGCTCTTTATGGGAGCAGAGTTCGGCCAGTTTATTGAATGGAACTACACCCAGAGCCTTGACTGGCACCTCTTGGACTACCCCATGCACAAGAGTCTTTGGGAATACAACAAGGCGCTTAACTGGTTCTACAGAGCAAACCCTACCCTCTGGGAACAGGACCACAGCTGGGAAGGGTTCGAGTGGATTGATCCCAACGATTACGAGCAGAGCGTGGTTTCCTTCATTCGTAAGGGGAAGGATCCACATGAGCTCTTGGTGGTAGTAGTTAACTTCACTCCCGTGGTGCGGTACAACTACCGGCTTGGGGTTCCTATCAAGGGGATATATAAAGAAGTGTTCAACAGTGATTACAAAGAGTGGGGTGGGTCAGGTGTGGCAAACCTTGGGGTTTTTGGATCCGAGGATACTCCCTGGCACAATCAGGAGCAGAGTATTGCGATCACGCTGCCGCCTTTAGCTGCAGTTTACTTCCGCCTGGAAAAGGTTCTGGCAGAGAGGAGCGATCATAAGACAGCGTTTGCTTATACCAAGTTCCGATCGCAAAATGTCTGATGGAGAGGGATTCTGACAGGATTATACGATTCTTCCGGGAATTACTATACGTGCAGAACGCATTATTTACAGGAAGGAGAAATGGTGTGAGGGAGACATTTGTGTTTAACCAGGGGTGGGAATACACTCCAGAGTGGAAAGACGAGTTTATTGCACCTGATTTCCAGGCTGATGGGTTCGAAAGAGTAACCATCCCCCATGCCAACAAAGAACTGCCTTACAACTACTTCAATGAGAAAGACTACCAGTTTATTTCCTGCTACCGCAAGGTCTTTAACTATGATCCGAGCTGGAATGGGAAGAAGGTCTTTGTCGATTTTGATGCGGTAATGGCTTATGCGGAAGTGTACTTAAATGGTGAGCTTCTCGGAAGCCATAAAGGCGGGTACACACCTTTTTCGATTGATCTGACTCCTGCTCTCACAGAGGGCGAAAACGTGCTGGTTGTAAAGGTGGATTCCACCGAACGGCCCGACATTCCGCCCTTTGGGTATGTGATTGACTATCTCTGCTACGGCGGTATCTACCGTGATGTTTATCTGCGGGTTGTTGATCCGGTTTACATCCAGAACGTCTTCGCTAAGCCGAAGAAGGTTTTGGAACAAGAAAAAGAGCTGGAGACAACTGTTTATATTTCTAACACAACAGACAAGGCTCAAACCTTAGATATTACCGTCAAGCTTCTTTGGGAAGGAAGCCTTGTAGCCGAAGGTACCGAGACTGTCACTGCTGAATCCGGTAAGAGCCAGTTTGATGTGGTGATCTCTGGCCTGAAGGATATTCTCCTCTGGGATATCGATAACCCCAATCTGTATAACGTGGAAGTAACCATTGGGGAAGAGGGGAGCGTACGAGATAGCTTTAAGACTCGCATTGGCTTTAGGGAAGCTGTTGTGAAAGCTGATGGGTTCTACCTCAATGGGGAAAAGGTGATGCTGAGAGGCTTGAACCGTCATCAGTCTTTCCCTTATGTGGGTTACGCAATGCCTGCCCGTGTGCAGCGTAAAGATGCGGATATCTTGAAGTATGAGTTGTGCCTGAATGCTGTGCGGACCAGCCATTATCCGCAGAGCCCTCATTTCTTGGATCGCTGTGATGAGATCGGCCTTATGGTCTTTGAGGAGATCCCCGGCTGGCAGCACATTGGCGATGAAGAGTGGAAGCAGGTTTCTTATGAAGACGTCAGAGAAATGATTGAGCGCGACTGGAACCATCCTTCCATCTTCCTCTGGGGTGTGCGGATCAATGAGTCGCAAGACGATCATGAGTTTTATAAAGAAACGAACCGGATCGCCCGGGAACTGGATCCGACCCGCCAGACCGGTGGTGTGCGCTACCTGGAAGGCAGCGATTTCTTAGAAGATGTTTACACCATGAACGACTTCATCCACAGTGGTGGGGAGAGAATCCTCCGGGATCCGAAGTTTGTCACTCGAACTGAGGACTACGTGCCCTACATGGTGACTGAGTTCAACGGGCATATGTACCCAACTAAGCGGTTTGATCAAGAAGAGCGCTTAGTAGAGCATGCTATGCGTCATCTGAGAGTTCAAAACGCAGCGGCCCTTGATCCACACATTTCGGCAGCGTTCGGCTGGTGTGCCTTTGACTACAACACCCACTATGACTTTGGTTCCGGCGACCGCATCTGCTACCATGGTGTGATGGATATGTTCCGGATTCCGAAGATGGCAGCTCATTTCTACGGCAGCCAGGTGGATCCGAAGGTCAAACCCGTTCTGGAACCAGCTACTCTGTGGACCTTGGGCGAGCGGGGTGGCGCTGGTGTACTGCCGCTCGTGATCTTCACTAACTGCGACAGCGTCAAGGTAAAGCTCCACGGTAAGGAAGTAGGCGAGTTCTATCCTGCGAAGGAAAAGTACCAGGGTGTGCCTTATCCGCCGGTGGTTATTAGGGAGCTGAAGACTGGTATTTGGGGTGTGCAGTGGTATGACGCTGAGTTCATCGGCATTGTGGATGGAGAGGAAGTAACAGTGAAGAAGTTCGCTGCTGCTCCTGTTCCAACCAAACTCGAGATCGAAGCAGATGATACGACCCTGATCGCCGATGGCAGCGATGCAACTAGAGTGGTATTCAAGGTTGTGGACCAAGTTGGAAATATTCTGCCTTACCTTAATGAAGTGATTGAGTTTGAGATTGAAGGCTCAGGAACCTTGATCGGCCCGAAAGTGACAGGCCTGATCGGCGGCTGCATTGCCACTTGGGTAAGAACGACTGGTGAAGAAGGAACCATCAAGATCAAGGGTGTAACCACCAGGTTTGAGAGTGAGACAATCGAGATTGAAGTGAAGAAATAACGACTACAGCAGGGTCTCGCAAGGGGCCCTGCCTCATTTTAGAGAAAAAATGCAAGAAGGGGCTAAAGTCCAGCTGCACTCAGACGATACATGTATTGAGGGAACAGTCATGGTGGCCACGGCTGTTTTCTTCAAGGGACAAGGAGAGCCTGATCACCTCTGCTGAGTCCCAAGGAACACGGATGTTCCACAAAGATGATTTACCACACAAGGAGGTAAAACAATGAGAATTAACAACAACATTATGGCCCTCAATGCCCACAGGCAGTTGGCTGTAAACCAAACCAACGCCAGCAAGTCCATGGAGAGACTCTCCAGCGGTATGAGAATAAACCGTGCTGGGGATGACGCTGCTGGTTTAGCCATTTCGGAAAAAATGAGAGGGCAGATCCGTGGTTTGAAACAAGCCATGAGAAACGCCCAAGACGGTATTTCGT
>JAAYMS010000163.1 GCA_012521295.1 Bacillota bacterium | reverse complement strand
ATGACCTTTGCGTTGGTTTATGCCCTTGTAAACCTGATTGTTGACGTGTTGTACGCGTTCTTGGATCCGCGCCTGCGGGTACGGTATAACTAGGAAGGAGGGGTAATGTGGAAGCAAAGGAAATGACTAATTCACAACCTGCTGCTAAAGATACAGTTGTAGAAGAACTAACACCTCAGCGCAGTGAAGCGAAGCGCATATTTCGGCGTCTTCTGAAAAACCGCCGCGCAGTGGTGGGTGGTATCTTACTGCTGATCATTATTCTGATGGCGATCTTTGCCCCCTTTGTGGCCCCTTACGATCCTGTTAAGCAGAACATCCGCAACCGGCTGCAGGGCCCAAGCAGAGAGCATATTCTGGGGACGGACCAGTTTGGTAGAGATACATTCTCCCGAGTCGTATACGGGGCGCGGATATCGCTGCGTGTCGGGTTTTCTGCAATCCTAATTGCAGTAGTTGTTGGCTGTCTGTTGGGTCTGGTGGCTGGTTATTACGGGGGAATGCTCGATAATATTATTATGCGTATCATGGACGTGCTGATGGCACTGCCTGGCTTTTTGCTGGCACTGGCCATCGTAGCCGCTTTGGGCCCAGGTATGCAGAACGTAATTCTGGCCATTGGAATTTCGTATATTCCATCATTTGCGCGGTTGATGCGTTCTTCAGTGCTTACGGTACGAGAGCTGGATTATGTGAGTGCGGCCGAAGCCCTTGGGTCTTCTGATGCACGTATTCTATTTCGGCATATTCTGCCCAACTCATTGAACCCGATCATCGTCATGGTCACCTTATCGCTGGCAGGAGCAATCCTTTCAGCGGCAGGCTTAAGTTTCTTAGGCATGGGTGCTCAACCGCCTACACCAGAGTGGGGCAGCATGATTTCGTCTTCGCGGCCCTTTATTCGCGTTTCTCATTGGTGTGTAACCATTCCTGGTTTGGCAATTTTCACTACCGTTCTCTGCCTGAACCTAGTGGGCGACGGCTTGAGAGATGCTCTCGACCCTCGCATGAAAGATGTGGGGTAAAGATGATGGAGAGAGAAGTCCTTGTGGGGCTTCTCTTTTTTTGTGCCTACAGCACCACCCCAGACGACGCGCATACTATGTGATCGTGATATAGTACCGCAGTACTGGGGAGGTTAGTTTGATGGTCAAGAACGGCAGTCGCAGTTGGTGGAAAGGAGAGGATTGGTGGACCATTTGGCTGGGGGCAATAATCATAGCTGCAGCAGGGTTTGGGCTGGTAAAGTACATTCCCAAACTGCCTAAATGGCAGGGAAGCCTGTCTGCAGCACTGCCAGCAGACATGATTCTGCCGCTAATCGGCTTAGGAATCGGCATTCTGGCATTGACCGGTGTGGCTGTATGGTCCATGGAGGGAAGGGAAGTACGGCGATATCTTGCAGCTTTCCCGTTTGTCTTCTTGCTGGCGGTTGCGGCGTATATCATTGGTAATCACAGTACCCTAAATCACTATGGAATCAATGATATAATCTGGGCCTTAATCTTAGGCATGTTGTTCAGCAACATAGTCGGCAAGCCACAGTGGCTCAAACCCGCACTGCGCACCGAGCTCTTTATCAAGACAGGTCTTGTTCTTTTGGGCGCAGAGATACTCTTTAACCGCGTACTAGTGTTAGGCTTGCGTGGATTGGGAGTAGCTTGGCTGGGGGCACCTCTTGCACTGATTTTTATGTATTGGCTCGGAACCAAGGTCATGAAGATCAAGAGCAAGGAACTGGTAGCAACTGTAGCTACCTGTACTTCAGTCTGCGGCGTTTCTGCTGCCATCGCAGCTGGGGCTTCAGTGAAGGCAAAAAAAGAGGAAATCAGCGCAGCAATTTCCGTCTCGGTGATCTTCACTGTAATTATGATGATAGCCATGCCTGTGATAATTAATGTTCTGGGGCTTTCTCAGATGATAGCAGGAGCTTGGATAGGCGGTACAGTCGACAGCACAGGCGCAGTGGTCGTTGCGGGCAGCATGGTAGGCCAAGAAGCAATGGAAGTGGCCGCCATAGTGAAAATGCTGCAGAACGCCCTAATCGGCTTCGTCTCTTTCGCCTGGGCCCTCTATTGGGTTGCGGTCGTACAGCGTGGTGAGGGAGAGCGAGTTTCGGCGCGTGAAATCTGGATCCGGTTTCCGAAGTTCGTCCTAGGTTTTTTGGCAGCTTCGTTTGTCATGTCTTTCATACTGCTGCCTTGGTTGGGGCAGGCAAGGATCGATGGCATCCTCAACGTAACTACTGCTGTTAGAGGTTGGTTGTTTGCTTTGGCCTTTGTCACGATTGGCCTTGATACCAAGTTCTCGGAGCTAAAAGCAACTTTCAAGGGCAGTGCCCCTGTAAAGCTGTATATAATCGGGCAAACTTTTAATCTCGCGGCAACCCTGATCTTGGCCCTGATCTTTTTCCGTTCGTTCTAGCTTTGGTACTCAACCGGGACGCGATAACGCAAAAAGAGCTCATTCTCGTATTGAAAGTGGGAAATCAGCTCTAGTCGGGGGAGAGAATCAAGGACATCTGGCCCCATCACCATTGTCAAGTCTGCATCAGAACCTACAAGCCGTGGAGCGAGAGTCAGGAAGATCTCATCCACGGCTTTTGCATGCAGAAACTGATAGTTCAGGCTGGGCCCGCCTTCGAGTAGGAGCCGCTCAATACCGAGTTCACGGCGCAGAACAGCCAGGGCTGGCTGGATTTCCACCTTATCTTGGCCAACTGCAATAACTTCTGCTCGTTTGCCAAGCTTGCGGCGAAGTGCTTGATAAGACTCTGTGCTTGTGAGAATCAACGGCCGCTGTGGGGATTGAGCGAATAAGGGGGCATCAAGAGGCAGATCACCCGAAGTCGTAACAATGATCGTCAAAGGCTGAGCGCTTTGGCCTCGAGCAGTCCGCAGAGCCTCAAAATCCTTGGTGACGCCAAGGTAGTAAGGATGCTGACGGATCGTTTCTGCTCCACAAATAATGGCATCAAAGTGGGAACGGATTACCGTCATGGTGAAGCGGTCAAAATCGCTGCCGAGACTTCCGGGTGTGAGCTTTCCGCCCACAGTGATCTTCCCGTCGACACTCATGACCATGTTGACGCCCACATACGGACGGCCCGCCGGTATTGCCGGGAATTCTAGCTCTTTATAGTGATGGTTCATTAGAGCCTCCTAAAGCACGTGCACGGGGTTTTGGTTAAAAACTCGCACGCCTTGGCGATCTTGGTGGTCATTTTCGATGATTTGGATAAACAGCTCCACCAGCTCTGGATCAAGCTGTGTACCCTTAACCCGCCGCAGTTCAGCGATGGCTTCGGCAATAGGCATAGGCTTGCGGTAGCAGCGCTCGCCTACCATTGCATCCCAGGTGTCGGCAACAGCTACGATACGAGCTTCGAGGGGAATTTCTTCCCCTTTTAGGCCGTGGGGATATCCGGTACCATCATAGCGCTCATGATGGTAACCTGCAATGCTTTCCACGATAGCTTTATGAGAAGGTGGTAGGTTAACCTCTTTCAGAAATTCGATTCCCCGAACAGGGTGGGACTGCATCTCTTCGTACTCTTCGGGAGTCAACTTGCCTGCCTTCTTGAGGATCGAATCATCAATTTCCAGTTTCCCTATGTCATGGAAGTATGCCGCTTCGTCAAGGATATGCAGCTTCCAGAATGGGTAGCGGCAGGCCTTGGCAAGCCTCTTCGAGTAGTATGCCACGTTTTCGAGATGTCTCATCAACGTGGGATCCTTGGCATGAGTTGCCCGCAGAAGCGCACGGATCAGGGAGAGGCGGTAGTTAGCTTCCAGGTGCCCCAAGAGCGCTCCTGAGCGCACTACAACGAAAAGGAAGAAGGCGACAATGAGGCCTAGGATATCGTAGCGAGTATAAGCCATAAAAAACAGAGCAGAGAGGGCTACAGATGGGATCAATGTCTTAGCAACATTAACAAGGAAGAACCATTCAAACTTCGAGTCTGAGAAGCGCAGATAGCTGCCGAACACAAACAAGCCGTGGTTAACAGCCGAGTAAACTAATACGGCACCTGGCAAAGCAGTAGGGAGCGCTGCTGTACCGCCTAGTGCGTGAAATGCTAGAGCACTTAAGCCAGCAGATAATCCTAAAGCTCCTCGGTTATAAACGAAAATGGGCCAATCAAGTCTGAACTCATCGGCTGAAAAGGCGCCAAAAGCCGCCAAGGCACTGGCCCAGGCCGGGGAGAAAAACGCAATCGCAGGAAAGAGCAGAGGGTAAGTTATTGAAAAGCTGCTCATGCTCTCTACACTGACCACTTGGTAACTTGCGTTTACGAGCAGTAGAATGAGGATTAGAATCAGCCGGAAATCAAAGCTAAAACCGCCTGCCATGAAACTGGCAATCTGAAAAAGGAGTGCCGCTGCGGCACAGCATACTGCATACGGTTTGAACAGCTTCTGTCGCATAGATGAGACCTCCAAGGAGAAAGGCTTGCCTACCCGTGAAGTAGGAAAATGATTACCGCATTTTTACGGTGTCAGCGAGAACGCTGCCGGCTGCAGCCAAGAAAGCAGCAGCTGCCAGCAAGAGAGCCATAATCCTCTTCATTATTTCCTCCCCCTCCATCAGTTAATGTAGGGTTCGGTTAGGTATTAATTCGATTCGGTTCGGGTAGGCAAACCTATTCGGCGATTAATTGCACTTAGTACAGCCTTAACCACAGCTAAAGGAAGATCTTCTTTAATTTCGGCAACACCCATCAGCGTGTCTTGGCCGATGAGGGTAGTGTATTTTACCTTCAGGAGAACGATCTTTTCGTTGGCAAATTCATTATTCAAAATCTGCAGATAAACGAGCTCAAAACCGGTGAAACCAAGTTCTGCAAGAGCGTTAATGCAGGCGTAGTACGTGTCGTGTGCAGTATTACCCGTGCTCGGGTGACATCCAACACCTGTCTGCCCCAAACAGTGCAGTTCAACAACAACCTCCTGCCGGGGGACCCGCCTTATGTAAGCTGCTCCGATCTGAATGCGGGGCTGCATGCCAGTAAGTTCGTCATTTGGCTTATACTGTACGACCTTGATCTTTCTATAATCGAGCTGAAGGTTGTGCTGCATTGCCACTGCCCCAAGAATGGAGCGCACGATGCTCTTAATCTCTCTCGTTCGTGCCTCCTCGTCTAGGGCCTGGAGTTCTGCTTCCACATAGATCTGGGTAATATCGCCCTGTTCTTCTACCACGTGACAATTTCTCACGTGTTGGACAGTGCGAATCGTTTCAGCAATCGCAGTGGACATTTTGCTCCTCCCTCCAGGCTTTGGATGTTCTTCATTATTTTCGACAGATTGCTTAATATTCCTGTCTATAAAGAAAAGACTTCTGGCGCATACATGCCAGAAGTCTGGGTATCGGTATTCTTTGCCTTAACGAGGCTGATTTAGCTCTACGAAGACTTCTACACCCTTCTTCAGATTAGCGGCCCATTTCTCAGCCAGCTGCAGGCGGGTGGCATAGTTGGCTTTTGCATGAAACTCATCAACGACTACAATAAGTTGGCCCTTAAGATAAATACCCACAACATCGTCTACCGTCTTGATCGTTACATCATCTGGAGAAAGGGCCTTCGGATCCGCTCCTTGGGCAGACCATTCAACGAATACATCGCTAAGGTTCTTCCAGATCATATTGATCTCGTCGTATGGGACTTCATCGCCAGTATAGCGATAGAGGAAGAAGTTCACATTGGTCCCCGGAATATCCACGGGATAACCTTTAGTCTGGCCCTTGACAACAGAGCTGATAACTAGTACAATCAACAAGCAGGCTATCAAACAAGCTTTTGTTCTCTTCATAGTGCCGTCACCCCTTGTTATTATTCAGTCTTGTTGACTCTTAATATTATGTTTCTTCTGCTTGAGGAAAATTCCTGCACAAATAGTGACGGCTCGAGAAGGAGTACGGCGAACTTCGTCGAAAACAAGACAACGGACTTTTGCCAGCCGAATCTCTCTTTTACAAATCGGGGCCTACCGAGGAGATTCAAAAAAGAATTTCGAGAAAAGGTATTGACTTCTGGAGAGATAGCTGGTATACTTTGAAAATGTCCGGAGCTTGAAAACACAAGCACTGCGGGCGAATAGCTCAGCTGGGAGAGCACCTGCCTTACAAGCAGGGGGTCACAGGTTCGAGCCCTGTTTCGCCCACCATATGCGGTAGTAGCTCAATTGGTAGAGCATCGCGTTGCCATCGCGAAGGT
>JAAYMS010000162.1 GCA_012521295.1 Bacillota bacterium | reverse complement strand
GAACTGGTGTTCAACCAAGAGAACATCTTCAGCACCACCAGCCCCTATTACGAGGCAGGCAAGGCAATCCAAGAAATGGGGCCCAATCAAGTGGGTGTCGTGCGCTACCGCTTAGAAGACGGGGCTGAGCGAGTCGTGGGTATTGCCCCGATCGCCTCCACTGGATGGACTATTGCTGTAGGCG
The DNA here is from genome assembly GCA_012521295.1 of Bacillota bacterium. Taxonomy (GTDB): domain Bacteria; phylum Bacillota; class Limnochordia; order Darwinibacteriales; family Darwinibacteriaceae; genus JAAYMS01. The sequence goes on along the minus strand of JAAYMS010000162.1, from coordinate 5,218 downwards.
CCCTAGAACAGGCTGTCTTGAAGAATGTGTACACACTGCGTAACAGGCAGATTGCGGTTTCGCTCTTTCTGATGGCCATCGGCCTTGGCTTATCGATTTTCTTGGCTCGACGCATAGCGATGCCCTTGAAGCGAATTAGAACGTTGGTCGCCGCCGTTGCCAGCGGAGACCTTACAACCACGCTTGAGATCGCTAGTGCCGACGAGGTGGGCCAGGTCTCCCGGGCACTGAACACCACCATTGCCAGCATTCGTGACGCAATCGCCCTCGTGGCTCAAACAACAACCGAACTGGCAGCTACCAGCGAAACATTGGCTGCCACCACTGAGGAAGTCAGCGCCTCGGTAGATGCGGTGGCCGCTACTGCGAACCAGTTTTCGACAACACTCGATCAGGTGAGCACAAACGCCCAACGCGTCAACGAAGCTGCAGCTCACGTCAAGGGCCAGGCCTCTAGAGGACAAGGAGCTCTTGCCGAAATTTTAGAACATATGGAAGAGCTGCACGAAAATACGAAGAAGATGGCCGGCGACGTGCAGGGGCTCTCGTCGCTATCAGGAGAGATTACAGAGATTGTCCACATGATCGCTGCTATTGCTGACCAGACCAATTTACTGGCCCTAAACGCAGCCATTGAGGCAGCTCGAGCCGGCGAACAGGGCCGTGGGTTTTCTGTAGTAGCAGAAGAAGTACGTATGCTGGCTGAGCAGAGTGCCCGAGCTACCACTAGAATTGCAGACCTGATCAGCGAGATCCAGAAGGGCATTGGCCATACCGTAAGCAGTATGCACGAAGAGTCAGAAATGACAGTCCAGGCCCTCAAGCATGTAAATGAGGGTACTCAGATTCTGGCTCAGATTTTAGAAGCTGTGGAAGAGATGGTGATCCAAGTCCAAGACATTACTACCGGGCTTTCTCAACTCAACTTAGGTGCCAGGAAATTGCCAGTGCCACAGAAGAACAAGCTGGCGCTATGCAGCAAGTAGCAAATATGGCCCAAGATCTGACAGCGCTGGGCGTCAAGCTTCAGGACATGGTAAGCCGGTTTAAGCTGGCTAATTAAGTTCAAAAAGGCGAGAGCCGAGAGCTTCTCGCCTTTTTCCTTCTTGACAATAATTACTAAGAAGGAATATTATTAGAAATACCGTTGTTCATACCAGACTATACGAAACTGACGAACAAAGAAGGTTGATCTTGATATGAATCTAGGTACGCTAATCAGCACATACTGGTGGGCATTAACGGCTGCAGCATTACTAGTTATCTCATACTTGAGCTGGAAACTGTTCCACCTGAGCAAACAGGTTGCTGTCGAGATGGACCGGATAGAACGGGCTCTGACAGCAAGCAAAGCTTGCTACTGGGAGTGGTCAGTAGGATCCTGCATCGTCAAGAGATCTGGCAGCTGCAGCAGCATCTTAGGCTGTACAGATGATAGCTGTCCTACAGTCCCATTCTTCCAGAGCGAGCTGATTCACGAAGACGATATACCCCGCATCAAAGACGCTGTCTTCGAGTGCGTGCGGGGTGCATCAAGCCGCTTTTCTGTGCAGTATAGGCTGAAGACCGCCGATGTAAAGTGGAAGTGGATTCTTGATCGGGGTGCGGTAATCTCCTACGAAAACGATAAACCAGTCCTGATTGCTGGGCTGACGATCGACATCTCAAGCCTAAAGGCCGTAGAACAAGAGCTGAAAACGCAAAGCTATATTGACCCAGTTACAGGCCTCTACAACCGAGCTTATTTCGAAAAACAACTCAATGAGCTCGACAACGAGAAGAACTTACCCCTCAGTGTGATCGTCGGAGATTTGAACGGGCTCAAATGGACAAACGACGTCTATGGCCACAAGACCGGTGACGATCTGATCATCGAAATGGCGGACGTTCTGCGCCGCACATGCCGCAAGACCGATATTATCACACGCTGGGGTGGTGACGAGTTCATCATCCTGATGCCGAACACAACCCGTGAAGAGGCTAAAGTGGTATGCAACCGCATCCGCGAGAACTGCCGCTATGCATACAGCGATGGCCCCATACCCTTAAGCGTTGCTTTGGGAACCGCCACGAAGGAAAACACATCTGATGATCTGCGCAAGATACTCCGTACCGCAGACCTGCTGATGTACGATCAGAAAAGGAAAGAAAAGATGGCTCGATTGGTCTAGTGCCGTCACTCCTCACGCCCCCTCGATACCATCTTAAGGCGAAGCGTCCGCCGGCCGCCGATAGGCGGAACAGAGAGCAAAGCGCTGGTAATGCGATGCTCAACCACATATGGTCCATCCAGCTCGACTTCAAAGTCTCTGCTCGAAACATATACTAGAGAAGGTTCGCTACCTTCCTCATCCCATTCCATCGTGAATACACGATTTTCATGATCGTAATTCCAGGCCAAAAGGCTGCCACACACAGCCTGAGGATAGGGCCGCTTGAGGACATCAAGAACCGGAGCCTTGTAGAAGCTATCGTCATAACACCAATACGTACTGCTCCAAAGATTCGCCGCAAAGATCCCCAAGATGTGTTCAATGTGCTGTAGACCATCGCTGTAGTGCTCATGACCGCCCCATTCACCTACCAAGACCGGGATGTGTAGTCTTTCTTGCGTACGCCTATGAGCCGCGAAGATGAAATCTATCCGCTTATTACTCGCCTGCTGAACCGCAGCGGTGTCCACCACAAGGTCATAGCCGTGGGGCGAATACGCTTGGTAAGCGTCGGCAATGCCAGGTTCGCTCTCGATGAGCGGCGCTCTGCACTCAATGCCCATATTGGAAAAGTAACAGTGCTCTCGGAAAATAATCGCCTCAGGGTCGATCGACCGTACTGCCTGAGTGATGCTATTGTAAAAACCCGCTAATTCTTCTTGTTCAAAGGCCGCTACCAAAGGTGCAGCAGCTTCGGCCACAGCAGAATACACTTCATGGTTCTCCAACAGCGCCAAGGCTTCGAGTTTCTTCTCGCCATCAGAAAACAACTCGAACATATCCTCTGAAGATAGCTCTGCAAAACGTGACAAAAGGGCCGCCATGATCTGACGGGCCGATGAGCCTGGGAAAGGTTCATTCAGAAAATCGTACCCAAGCAGCGCGGGATGTCCTTTGAACTGCCGGACCACATGGAGCCACATATCACGGTACCACTCTTGGAGGCCCTTGCCGCGTACAGGAGCATTAGCCCAGAAGTTATCAAACGCGGTCTGCACTGCCTCGCTGAATAAGTAGGCATCGCTCCACAGTTCACCTGGATCATGGGGCTTGCCGCCGGTCAATGTGGCCCACTCTGGTGCTCCGTCGCTGTAAAGCACGCTGTACAAATCTTGGTGCATGTCAAGCACCGCATAGATGTGATACTCTTGACACAAGTCAAGCATCCTGCCTACCCAGGCCAAATACTCTTCGTTGTACTGGCCTGGGTGAGGTTCCACCGCATCCCAAATTAAACCTAGGCGAATCACGTTAAAACCCCAGTCGTGCAGGCGTCGAAAGTCCTCCTCGCCCCACTTAGGGTAATAATCCATGCGGCCATTAACGCGGCTTCCTTTATACACCATGTTGACGCCGTGGAGAATGACGTGCCTCCCGAAGTCATCAACAAACCGATCACCCTGGACTCGAATTCTTCTCATCGTTTTCCTCCCGTCTATGAGATGCTGGTCACGATTCTCCCCACGGATATAGGTTCGCCGATCAAGATCGATACTTGGCTGGCCATGGGTGGCACAAAGGGTTTTCTCTTTATGAGACGAACTAATACTCGATAGCGATTATCTGATTGTGATATGAGGTGGCAAAATGGTATCTGTGCAAGAGAAAAAAGGTTTTATCTGTGATATGGACGGCGTTATCTATCATGGAAACCGCCTTCTGCCTGGCGCCAAGGAGTTCGTAGAATGGCTGCAGGCCAATAATAAGCGCTTTCTATTCTTGACCAATAGCAGCGAACGTTCGCCAAGGGAACTGCAGGAAAAGCTGCAGCGCCTAGGGCTTGACGTTACCGAGGATCATTTCTATACAAGCGCTCTTGCTACAGCAGCTTTCTTAAGCAAACAGTGCCCCAACGGTAGTGCTTATGTAATCGGAGAAGCAGGCCTCGTCAAGGCTCTCTATGACGTTGGGTTTACCATGAATGATACAAACCCTGATTATGTAGTCGTGGGCGAAACTCGCCTGTACAACTTCGAGCGCATCGAAAGAGCAATCCATCTGGTCCTGAAAGGTGCGCGTCTAATTGGAACCAACCCTGACCTAACTGGCCCAACCGAAGCCGGTATCGCACCAGCAACACGGGCTTTGATTGCCCCTATTGAGTTGGCAACTGGCAAGCAAGCCTATTTTGTAGGTAAACCTAATCCGTACATGATGCGGCACGCTCAGAAGCTTCTAGGATGCCAATCAGAAGAGACCGTGATTATCGGGGACCGCATGGATACCGATATCATTGCGGGGCTCGAATCACAGATTGAGACAGTTCTCGTTCTGAGCGGCGTCACCAGCAGAGAAACCTTAGTAAACTTCCCATACAAGCCAGACCACATCCTCGATGGAGTCGGTGATGTAGTCAAAGGTGCATAAAAATGAGGCCCTGTCCGAAGACAGGGCTTTAGTTTTTCTGATTGCGGCGGGATTCGACTTTCTTTCTAAGCTCAGCAATGACGTTGTTGGACGCCTGATCATATAACGCCGAAATGAACTCGATGGATTCCTGGCTGTGCAAGTACCAGGGAGCTATAGCAATGGGCCAATTGTTACCAACCGGTAGAGCGTAATGAAAGAAATAGAACAGCAGGCTGTTACTATCCTGTTCGTAGATGTACCTTATGACACAGTCAAAGCCAAGGGGCGTGGTGATTTCGTAGGCAAATAGGGATCGTTCATCCGGTGGGAGCCCTTTTGCTACGACCGCTTCATGGATACCCAAGAGCCGAAGCGTGAATGCCCTATGGCCATCTGGTGTGGCGAGATCAGATTCTTCGACAGCATGGGCCTTTTGAAATAGATGGGCCATCGGAAGGCCCACAAATCCCATTCGCCCCTGCCAGCCAACCTCACCAGAGCGAGACCCGCGGCGGACCTCGTAATCATCGTTGATCATGCTGACCAATTCTGTGCCAGAGATAGTTCGCTGTTCAACCTCAATCCGCTCTGTGTTACCGTGATGTTGGTACATCTTGTATAGCATGGTCATGAGTCTCGCTTCCCTTCCGCTCTAG
>JAAYMS010000024.1 GCA_012521295.1 Bacillota bacterium | reverse complement strand
TTGAAGTGAATTTCTCGCTTCGTGCATATCCTGTGGTCGTTGCAGCATTTTCATCACCCAAGTTAATCATAACATAAAGAAAAAGCCGACGCGAGGGGCTTCGCATCGACTTTTTTGACAGTCTGAGAACCTCACTAAGTGGTGAGGTTCTTTTTTCTTTTTGCAGACTATTTGGGAACGCGGTGCCATCAAAATGAGCTTTTTCCCTTATTTCCCTAAGCACATATTGGCATTAAGACATACCGATCCAGACAACCCATCGATTGAGGAGGTGATTATCGTGATTACCAATCGTAACTTCGACGCGCGCATGCTGTCTAATCTGTCGGAACGGGCGCCATTTACCGTGGACACGTTATTAGCTGCGACGGCCAACACTCCGATAATGAATCCTGATGCGGAATACTTGGCCAATACAACCAAAATTGATATTTCTGGACTACCCAAGGGGAGTCTGCAGAGTTCGATTACGGATGGTGTGTTGACCGTTACTTTTAGTAACCCACTCGAAAAACAGGGCCCGGTACCGGATGGGTGGGCCACCTGGTCTAGCCCTCCATTTTCAGAGGATCCTAATCCCGATGTCCTAATCTCTGGTTCAACGCTGACGATGACCTTATCCCGCCCAGTTCAGATATTCGGTTTCGAACTAGAGCCTTCCCCATTCGGAGTTTTCGAGTATACTGCCGAGTTCTATAGGAACGGTACTCTGGTAGAAAGCAACACACGGGAAGTTGATGGTAGCGCAGGGGCCCGGTTGTTTGCGCGTACAGGAGAGGAAATTGACGAAGTTGTCGTAACGGGTCCATTTGAATTTGCTATCGCACAGGTACGTTATGCATTACCGTCGCCTGAACCCTTAAACACATTGATAATCTTTGCTATCCTGATCTTGCTGCTTATTCTAGCGGTTATTCTCCTATCCTAACGGTCAAGGCCTAGCGGATACTCGCTAGGCCTCTTTCGTCATACGCTCTCTGAAGAGAATATAACACTTCGTGTCGAAAACCTGGCCCAGTGCTTGGGACTTCAGTTGAATTGTCTTAACATACTCGAAGCCCAGCTTTTCTATAACTCGCTGTGAGCGGTAATTGTTCACGAAGTGCCCGCAGGTCAAAGCATCTAGCTGCAATTCATCAAAGCAATATTTGATGACCGCTCTAGCTGCTTCAGGTACTAGGCCCTGTCCCCAATAGTCCCTTGCAAGAACATAGCCTATCTCCTTAACACACATCCCGCTGTATTCCGGATCATCGTCCGCCCATGATTCGTGCACACCAAGGGATCCAATTACCTTCTTATCTTCTTTGTGAACAATGGCAAATACGTCCTTCTTCTCCATAAAGCTCTTAAGGATTTCTCGCGAATCCTCTTCGGTTCGATGATGAGGCCAACCTGCCATTTCACCGACTCCAGGTACCGATGCATAGGCAAACAGATCGGCCAGATCGTTTTCGTGCCAGTATCTGAGGATAAGACGGCCGGTTTCTAGCACTACATTTGACACGTCAACTACGACACCCATCGTGATTCCTCCCTTTACACCTAGTCTGTTTCGTATGGCCACGTTTGTCAAGTTTGCTTTACAAAAAAACGAGGAGAGCTGAACAAGGAAAGCAGTGCAGGACGCAGAATTCTATGGACGGCACGATAAGCAATCAATGATGAGGAGTTTCTTGATGACTAGAGATCGGTGGGTTGTACTGCAGTATGTCTTCGGAGCCTTAACTTGTGTGTGCGCATATCTCTCGCTTGTCTTAGGAACCGACGTAAACCGGCTGTATTTCTTGGGGTTTGCCCCTGCTGCAATCTTTGGTATCTTGACTTATGTTTCATACAGAAAGGTCCGAGAACGGAATACTTTAGCTGTTCTCCGAGCTGAATGGGGACAGAAAAAAGAAATAGAATCAGCGCCGCTCGAGGAGGTAATCCGCGCTCTCTTTGGTGATGCTCCCAAGCCTGACCATGCGATCGACGATCGTACGTGGACTGATCTTACCATGGATGTAGTGTTCACCCAGATAGACCGTACTCTAACTATTCCGGGAAAACAAGTGCTGTACCAAATTCTGCGAACACCGTGCTTAGAGAATACTGAAGAACTCATCAAGAGAGCACAGCTTATCAAGGTTTTTGAGGAAGAGCAGGAGCTTCGGGAACAGGTACAGTTGGTGCTGCACAGAGTAGGTCATCGGATTGGTCGCGGCCTATCACGCTTGTTGTGGTCATCACACAGCCTGCAGGCACCCGCCTATGGTTGGCTCTATACGCTGATGTATATTGCCGCTCTTCTCAGTCCTTTAGCTCTCTTAACTGGCTCTCAGGGTGTGTCCTTAATGGTAGTGCTCTTTTTCACAAATATGGGCCTTCATTACCGCGAACAGAAACGCAACCAAGGCTATTTTGAGTCGATCAAAGCCCTAGCTTCTCTGGTTCGCAGCGGAGAAAAGATCTGTGAACTAGATGCAGATTGGGGTTCCCTTACACCTATGATAGACGACCTAAGAGCTGCACTGCAGAAGGTCAAACGGTTCAAGCGGGTTACCACTAATATCGATGTTGAGTCAAGCGATCCCCTCCTTGGGACAATAACACAATATTACGCGATATTCTTCCTTAGAGAGGTACGTAGTTTTGTCAAGGCTGTGGGCTTTATCACTAGAGAACGAGAAGCTTTTCAGAAGGTTTTTCACATCCTCGGAACGCTTGATGCTTGCCAAGCAGCAGCGTCCTACAGAGCCAGTCTGCCCTATTACTGCGAGCCGCAGTTTGTAGACCATGGGCAGTACGATATTCGTGAGGCCTATCACCCTCTCGTGGAAAACTGTGTTCCCAACTCGATCCAACCTGAAAAGCGCGGAATCCTGGTCACTGGGTCTAACATGTCTGGTAAATCGACCTTCCTGCGCACGATTGGCATCAGCACTCTGCTGGCACAAACAATCTACACTGTGCCTGCGAGAAGCTATCGGGCTCCAATCCTGAGGATTATTACTTCAATCGGGCGGTCAGATAATGTGGTCGAAGGCCGGAGCTATTACTTAGAAGAAGCGTTGGCTGTGCTGCGCGTAATCAAATCTCTGGATTCAAAATACCCCATGCTCTGCATCTTTGATGAGCTTTACCGGGGCACCAATTCGGAGGAGCGCATTGCTGCAGCCTATCGAGTGATCCGTTACATAGCCGAAAGGAATGCCATGATCTTCACCGCCACTCATGATTTGGAGCTTACAGAGATGCTGACACCAATCTGCCAGAATTTCCATTTTAGCGAAAAGGTTAGCGACATCGGCCTCGAATTTGACTATAAGCTTAAACCTGGTCCGGCTGTAACCCGCAACGCTATTGCTCTTCTCCGTTACTTGGGGTATCCGGCGGAAATTACCGATCCCAAAATTGGTGAATGAATTAACAAATTCTTGGGAACTAGTCACTTGACGAACCGATTGCGCTGCCATATAATGAAGGCGACAACCGAATAGGAAATTCTTCAGGGCTGGGTGAAATTCCCGACCGGCGGTGATAGTCCGCGAGCGATCAGATGTGATCGTTGATTTGGTGGAATTCCAAAACCGACAGTAAAGTCTGGATGGGAGAAGAATTTCGATGAGATCATTTTTGTGATCTTGTTGATTTTGACATCAGTAACAGCCCGTGAAGAATCCGGGCTGTTTTTATTTTCACAAAAGCGAGGGATTAGATATGCTATTGCGTGCCAATGCGAAAGGCCAAAGCTTGCTCACGACCAGTTCAATGGTTAAGATCGGGATGCTTTCTGGTCTAGGTGTAATACTGATTCTACTTAATTTTCCTCTACCAATCTTTCCAGCCTTCCTTAAGATTGACTTAAGCGATGCTCCAGCCCTTGTGGGCACATTTTACATGGGCCCAGCGGCAGGAGTATTGATTCAATTGTTGAAGAATATCTTGAAGTTCATTATCGACAACAACACAGGTGGCGTCGGTGAGCTGGCTAACTTCTTGGTTGGAACCGCTTATGTGGTTCCCCTTGGACTGATTTTCCAGAAGAATCAATCACGGGCCGCAGTCCTGTGGGGCAGTGTGCTTTCGATCTTGAGCATGACAATTACAGCCGCAGTTCTGAACTACTATGTGTTCATCCCTGCCTTTGCTTGGGTATTGGGATACCCTGTCAGCGCTTTTGTTGACATGGCTGCCAAAGTAAACTCTTCAATCGTAGATCTGCGCACACTGATTCTGTATGGTATTGTTCCGTTTAACCTGTTCAAGAGTACGATAATATCAGTGGTCGGGTATGGGTTGTTCAAAGCTCTACAGCCCTTGTGGAAGTTTAAATAACTCGGTCCAGTTTAGGGAGGCTGTGTAGGTGAAGAAATTCTGGCAAGAGTTCAAGGACTTTGCCATGAAGGGTAATGTGCTTGACATGGCCGTTGGTGTGATTATCGGTGGAGCCTTCAGCAAGATTGTTACATCACTAGTCAATGATATAATCATGCCGATCCTGGGTATCTTCACAGGAAGGATCAACGTTGCCGAACAGCGCTTGGTTATCCGGGCTGCCACCGAGAGTACTCCGGAGTTGGCTGTTGGGTGGGGTAACTTTGTTCAAAGTACAGTGGATTTTCTCATCATCGGCCTGAGTATATTCACAGCGATCAGGTTGATTAACCGCCTACATCGGAAAGAAGACGAAAAGCCAGCTGCACCAGCAGAACCACCGCCACCACCACCGCCATCCAAGGAAGAACTTTTGCTGGCTGAGATCCGTGACCTCCTGAAAGAACGTCGCGAAACTGCATAGTGTTAGAGCAATTACAAAACCACCTCGAAGGTATGCGCCTCGAGGTGGTTTTTGCGTGTTCACCAAATTGATGCTAGTCTTGGAGAAGCTCCCGTAAGTAGCTGATATTGTGGGCGAGCTTCCCTTCTGTGTCCCGGTCATTGGAGAAATCCTCAGTGCTCAGATAACCGCTGTAACCTACCTTCTTCAGTGCTTGGATGAGCCTGGCGAAGTTGACCATGCCTTCTCCTACAGAAGCCCATTCTACAGACCACTTTTTCGACTCAGGATTGAAAACAGGCCGTGCGTCTTTGATGTGCACGTGGTCAAGGTATTCTCCCAGCAGTTCTATGCCGAGCTGATACTCCTCAAAACCTTCATGGACCATGTTGCCTGGGTCGAAGATCACACCGACCGAGTTTGCCGGGAACGGAGATACAAGGCGGTAGGCGGCGCTGGCACTCGGAATGATATTACCGTGGTGGATCTCAAAGATCAGCTTAACTCCGTATTTTTCGGTAAGAGGAATCAGTTCAGAGATCTGCCTTTGCGCAGTTTCAAATAGATCGCGGTAATAGGTTTCCCCATTATATCCTGGGGGCATGAGCCGGATTTTCGGACAACCGATAACCTGCGCTGCCTGCATCACTTTCTCTATTTCAGCTGGTTGACCAGGCTGGAGATACGTGGATAGTGATGCAACTTCCAGGCCAGCTTGGGTTGTTAGTTCATGTGCCCATTTGGCCTCTTCCACAACGTTGGCTAGATTGAGTGTGGCCTGGTTGTAGGTCCAGTACCATTGACCCTTGGGAGGCACGGGATTGGGTGGGGCGTCTTGTCTTTTGGCGATCCGCCACTCGATGCCATCATATCCGTGTGCCTTCAACCTACTCGGCAGGTTTTCCACTGATATGTCAGGGGTTCCCACCGTAAAAACCGATAACTTCATGACAGTTCTCCTTTCTTAAAAGGTCCCCTCGACATCTAGGACAACGTCGCTGCCCGCTTTTTTCTCAAATCGCGACGAAGCAATCTTTTCCTGGAGCTTCTGGTAGAACAGGTCAGCATCGATGGGCAGTTCGACCCAATTATCAAGCCAAGAAGACAGGTACATGGCGTTGCTGAGCGTCAGCCCATAGATGCCTTCTTCACCAGGAGCAAGCAGCGGTGTTCCCTTTAGGCAGGCATCGACCCAGTTTTGCGTGATGCCGGGGTGAGCGGAGACCTCTTTAGACGTTGGAACCTCACACAGCCAGCATTCAGGCTCGCCAAATCCGCCTTTGTACTCTTCGTTGAACTTGCGTTCATCCAATCGCAGACGCCAGAACTTAAGCTCATCGTGTTCCACAACCAGCTTGCCGCGGGTTCCCGAAATCTCAAGCCGGTTTGTGCCCGGTGTGTCACCCGTGGTCGTGATAAAGACTCCCGTGGTGCCATTGGCATATTCTAGATAAGCTGTAACATCGTCTTCGACTTCGATATCGTGGAACTTCCCTTCATGGCAGAAGGCCCTAATGCGGCTGGGCATTCCGAAAATCCACTGCCAGAGGTCAAGCTGATGCGGCGCTTGGTTGAGGAGCACGCCGCCGCCTTCACCTGCCCATGTGGCCCGCCAGCCGCCTGAATCGTAGTAGCTCTGGGATCGGTACCAGTCGGTGATTATCCAGATAACTCGCTTAAGATCCCCGAGTTCACCACTCTGCACTAACTCTCTGACCTTCTGATAAAGCGGATTAGTGCGCTGGTTGAACATGATACCGAACACTTTCCCACTTTGCTGTGCAGCCAGATTCATTTCTTCCACTTGTTTGGTATATACGCCGGCTGGCTTTTCTACTAAAACATGCAGGCCCGCGTTAAACCCTTGGATAGCAAGCGGTGGGTGATCGTAATGGGGTGTGGCGATGATAACCCCGTCAATAAGGCCGCTTTTCAGCATTTCTTCCATAGAAGAAAACCGTTTCACTTCGTCGCCGAACTGATCTTCAACCCACTCGAGGGCTTTGGGCGAGATATCGCAGACTGCGGTTAATTCTGCACCGCGGATTCGGCCTGCCTTAATGTATTGAGCATGGGCGCGGCCCATGTTGCCAACTCCCACGATCCCGATTCTGAACATATTATCCTCCTTCGTTTCTAGTTAGTCTCTGTCACAATTATATAACAAAGGTGTGTGACCTTCCAGGAGTTTCCCGAAGTGTCAAGTTTAACGGTGTTTTAACCGACAGGTGTGGTACAATATTGAAGAACAAATCAGATTGAACTAAATGGAGGAACACCTTTGAAAATCGGAATTATCGGCATGCCACAATCGGGCAAGAGTACGCTATTTCGACTGCTTACGAACGCACAGCCCAGTCTGGGTAATAAAGCGTCAATTGCTGTAGGAAAAGTACCGGACCCACGCATTGATCGCTTAAGCGAAATTTTCCAACCGCGTAAGACAACTTATGCGGTGATTGATTTTGTAGACCTTCCTGGATACGGATCAGGTGCCGGAAGTAAGGCCAGCGAGTTTTTCAGCGCGGTGCGAGACGTTGACGCATTGGTCTTAGTTACTCGGGCATTTGAGTCAGATACAGTCCCTTCTGCAAACGGCATCCAGCCGGCTGCAGATTTCAACAGCATCCAGCAGGAACTCTTGGTGGCTGACTGGAGTGTGCTTGAAAACCGCTTAGAGCGGGCCAATAAGCAGCGCGGGAAGAATCCTAATATAGGCCCCGAGCTAGAGGTCTTGGAGAAGTGCAAGGCTGTTCTTGAGCAGGACCTGCCTCTGCGTCAGCTCGAGCTGGATGAGGAAGAAGAGAAACTGATCCGCGACTTCAATTTCCTGACAAGAAAGCCACTTATTGTGGTCATCAATGCTGATGAAGAGCAGATGCGAAGCGGCAGTTATCCTCAGAAAGAAGAGCTAGAAGAGGAACTGGCACAGAAGGGTATTCCATTCCTGCTGATTTCCAGCCAAATTGAGGCTGAAATCAGCGAGCTGGATCCCGAAGACGCAGCCTTGTTTATGGAGGAACTGGGCATCTCCGAACCCGGCATTGCGCGCCTTGCCCGTGCAGTATATGGTTATCTCGGTTTAATCTCCTACTTCACTGTGGGTGAAGACGAAGTGCGGGCTTGGACGATTCGTGCTGGTGATTCTGCGCGCAAAGCAGCAGGGAAAATTCACTCAGATATTGAAAGAGGTTTCATCCGCGCTGAAGTCGTGAGCTACGAAGATTTCATTGAACACGGCAGTATGCAGAAGGTGAAGGAGAAAGGATTATTCCGCCTGGAAGGGAAGGATTATATCGTGCAGGATGGCGATATAATCAGTTTCAGGTTTAACGTATAAGAGAGGGGATGACATCGATGGATGTGCGTCAGAAGGCTCAAGAGTTGGCCGATGCTATAGTCAACAGCGATGAATACAAACGGTATATGACCGCTAGGGAGCGGGTGGAGAATCACGAAGCCGCCTCGATTATGCTCCGCGATTTTCAAAAGCGCCAATTCGAGCTGCACAAACAGCAGATGGAAGGCACCCCCGTCACTGAGAGTCAAGCGGAAGAACTCCGCAAGCTCTATGAAATCATTTCTGTAAATCCCTATATTAGGGACCTCTTTGAAGCAGAGTTTGTGTTTAGTGGGCTGATGATGGAAGTCCAGGATGTGCTTGCCCGAGCGATTGGACTCAGAGACGATGACGAAGAGGATGAAGAACCCTCTGCGAATCCAGAAGAGACCATCGTTAAGCCCGAAAAGAAAATCTGGACTCCGGGGTCGTAAGGATGGGAAAACACAAGGACAGGCTGCGGATTGGGACAGCCGGAATCCCCCATTCCACCAAGCCTCGTTCGAGCAAACACGCGATCAAGCGGCTCCATGAGCTGGGGCTTGGCTGTATGGAACTAGAGTTTGTTCGCAGCGTGCAGATGGGCGAGAACACAGCTGCTGAAGTTGGAGCTGTCGCTCAAGAGTTGGACATCTCTCTAACGGTTCATGCTCCCTATTATGTAAATCTCAATTCAAAGGAACCCGAAAAAATCGCGGCCAGCAAAGAACGTGTCTTAAAGGCTGCTAGAATCGGTGCCATTGCCGGAGCACGCAGTGTCACCTTCCACGCCGCATATTACCATGATGATGACCCAGAAGAGGTCTACAATAATGTGCGAGATCATCTGTGGGAGATCCGCCGTATTCTTGACCAAGAGGGGATCAACCTGCGTTTGAGCCCAGAAACGACAGGTTCTCCCAGCCAGTTTGGGACTTTAGAAGAAATAGTCAGACTCAGCCAAGATATACCGGGTGTGGGACCTTGCATCGATTTTTCTCACCTGTATACTCGCAGCATCGGCGAGTTCAACACGTATGATGATTTTGCTTCAGCACTGCAGTTGGTGAAAGACTCTTTAGGTGAAGAAGCGCTGAAGACTATGCATATTCACCTTTCGGGTATCGAATATGGGCCTAAGGGCGAGCGAAAGCATTTGATCTTAGAGGAGACTGAATTTAATTACCAGGCTGTGCTGCAGGCTCTGGTTGATTTTAATGTGCGGGGCAACCTCATCTGCGAAAGCCCTATCTTAGAAGATGATGCCCTTATCCTGCAGGAAATCTATAGTGAGCTATATGAAAAGAGATAGTGAGGAGGCGGCCAGAATGGAGCAAACCTATATTAAAGATATTGGGCAGCACGTAGGTCAGACCGTTGAACTGCGGGGTTGGCTGTACAATAAACGTTCCAGTGGCAAGATTCAGTTCCTCTTGGTCCGTGACGGAACGGGAGTTATCCAAGGGGTTATGCTGAAAAACGAAGTTGAGCCGGAGGTCTTCGAAGCGGCTAAAGAGCTTACACAAGAGTCTTCCATTATTGTGCGCGGCAGCGTGCGCGCCGACGAAAGAGCTCCGGGTGGCTATGAGCTTACCATAACTGATCTGGAGGTTGTTCAGATCGCTGACGAATACCCCATTACGCCCAAAGAGCATGGGGTTGAGTTCCTCATGAATCACCGCCATCTGTGGCTCAGATCTCAAAAGCAGCATGCCATTATGAAAATCCGTCATGAGATTATCCGGGCATGCCGTGATTTCCTTGATAGCAGAGGCTTTACCCAGGTTGATGCACCTATTCTGATCAATACAGCGGCAGAAGGTACAACTACCCTGTTTGAGACCGATTACTTCGGCGAAAAAGCTTATCTGGCACAAACCGGTCAGCTGTACATGGAAGCAGCCGCGATGGCTTTCGGAAAGGTCTACTGCTTTGGCCCAACCTTCCGGGCTGAAAAATCGAAGACAAGGCGGCACCTAATTGAGTTCTGGATGTTAGAGCCTGAGATGGCTTATTACACCAACGATGACAACATGCGTCTTCAAGAAGAGCTCGTCTCATTCATTGTGCAGCGGGTTCTGGAGAACCGCCGGAGAGAGTTGGAAATCATTGAACGGGATACTACCAAGTTAGAACAGGTCAAAGCACCTTTCCCACGCATTTCCTATGATGAGGCCATCAAGCTTCTGCAGGAAAACGGCTCTGACATTGAGTGGGGTTCAGATTTTGGAGCTCCTGATGAGACTATCATTGCCGAAAACTTCGACCGTCCGGTCTTTGTGTACGGTTATCCGGCGGAAATCAAAGCGTTCTATATGCAGCCTGACCCAAACAGGCCTGAGGTTGTCCTAGGCAGCGACCTATTGGCCCCTGAAGGCTATGGCGAAATTATTGGTGGAAGTGAAAGAATTCACGATTATGAGCTTCTGCGGCAGCGGATTGCAGAGCATAATCTGCCTGAAGAGGACTATAAGTGGTACCTCGATCTGCGGAAATACGGCTCTGTCCCTCATTCTGGATTCGGATTGGGGCTCGAACGAACAGTGGCCTGGATCTGCGGACTGCCCCATGTACGGGAGACCATTCCTTTTGCCCGTCTGCTGCACCGTATGTATCCATAAAGGTAAGGGTGGCGCGCAGCGCTGCCCTCTTTATATGTCATTTTCACCTGGTACCAACGAAGATTAGTATGACACCCAGTGCGACGGTTACCAGCTTGGAGAGGGGAATCTGCTGAGCAAGCCCGATGATTCCTAGACTGCTGACGAGAGTCAAGATAACAGGGCCGATCAACCCCAAGACACCGTTGATCTTGATGGCTGTTTGGACGCGTCCGAATTTGAGCATCAGCAGCGCTGCGGTGATTTCAATTGAACCTGCCAGAAGGCGCAGAAGCGCCATACTCACTACAATCCGCAGTTCCGTCTGCAAAGTGGTTCACTCCATTCACGGCTTTACGCTTTATCAAGGAGGGGTTTGCCGATGCATCGGCATTTAGAGAAAATCGATCCCGAGATTTTGTCGTTGATTCTGGACGAGACAAAACGTCAACAACACAAGCTTGAATTAATTGCATCAGAAAACTTCGTCAGCGCTGCCGTTTTAGAAGCCATGGGTAGCCCGCTTACCAATAAGTATGCAGAAGGGTACCCCGGTAGACGCTATTATGGCGGTTGTGAGTATGTAGATGCGGTCGAAGATTTGGCTATTGAGCGAGCCAAGGAGTTGTTTGGGGCTGAGCATGCTAATGTGCAGCCGCATTCGGGCAGCCAAGCTAACCAGGCCGTTTACTTCGCTGTACTGAAGCCGGGAGACAAGGTTCTCGGTATGGATCTCAGCCATGGTGGCCACCTCACCCACGGTAGCCCTGTCAACTTATCTGGAACCTGGTTTGAGTTTGTCCATTACGGAGTGCGCCCAGATACAGAGACCATTGACTACGATCAAGTGGCAGAATTAGCCAAGAAACATCGGCCCAGAATGATTATTGCTGGGGCTTCGGCCTATCCTAGGAGGATTGATTTTTCTAAGTTCCGGGAAATAGCCGATCAAGTGGGCGCCTATTTGATGGTCGATATGGCTCACATTGCTGGCTTAGTAGCAGGTGGTGTGCACGATAACCCCGTGCCGTATGCAGACTTTGTCACAACCACCACACACAAGACTCTGCGTGGGCCGCGGGGCGGTTTGATTCTGACAAAAGAAGAACATGCCCGTGCCATAGATAAAGCTATCTTTCCTGGAATTCAGGGTGGGCCGCTGATGCACATTATTGCTGCCAAGGCCGTAGCTTTGAAAGAAGCGCTCCAGCCAGAGTTCAAGGAGTATGCCCGGGCAGTGGTCGATAATGCCCAGGCTCTGGCAGAGGGGCTTAAGAACCGCGGTTTCACTCTAATCTCTGACGGCACTGATAACCATCTGATCTTGGTAAATGTGAAAAAGCGGGGCTTTACGGGGAAAGACGCGGAGAAGCTCCTCGACGAAGTCGGGATCACGGTGAACAAGAACACGATTCCCTTTGAGACAGAAAGTCCATTTGTAACAAGTGGTATCCGTCTCGGAACAGCGGCTCTCACCACCCGCGGTATGGGCAGAACCGAAATGGAACAGATCGCAGATATCATTTCCCAGGTCCTCAATAAAGAAGGTTCGGCCTTGGAGATGGCGAAACATGCAGTGAGGGAAATAGCACTTAAGTTTCCCCTGTATGAGAGCATAAGTTCGTAGGAGTGAAGAGTGCTGTGCCATCGACCATGGTTGCTCAAGAGAAGCGGCGCGCCTTAAGGCTCAATATCATAGAAGGAGCCTTTGCTGTTGCCAGCGATAACTTAGCGGGCCCTTATTTAACCTTATTTGCGATCAGCTTAGGAGCAACTCCGTCTCAGATCGGAATGCTGAGTGCTTTTCCGAGCCTGTTAGGGAATATTCTCCAGATTCCCTTCGGAGTGCTGACTGAAAAGATTCGAGATCGACGTTATTTATGTATCATAGGCGGATTCCTCTCCAGGACGAGCTGGCTCCTGGTTGGATTTCTGCCATTTCTACTGCCGCCAGAAAAGCGGATTGCTTTTGTGATCCTTCTAGCGTCGCTGCGCATTGTTGCTGCCAATATGGGAAGCCTAGCCTGGACTTCGCTGCAGGCGGGGCTGGTTCCCAGGCAGATTCGGGGTAAGTATTATGCGAACCGCAATGTGGTGCTGAATCTCTGTGCTCTATTAGCCACATTCGCGGCGGGTTATTTCTTGGAGATGCAGTTCCCAACGAATTATCACATTTTGTTTATTGGTGCCGCGATTCTAGGTGTTATCTCTACAGTGCTGTTTGTCGTGATACCGTTTCCGCCTGTAGAATCTAAGAAACCAGAACCAGGACAAACAACGAAAGCGCAGCTGAAAGCCTTTCGACAGCTCGCCCGCGGTAACCAGAATTACATGAACTATGTGTGGAGTGCCATAGTCTGGAGTTTCGGGGTTTCATTTGCCGCCTCCCTCAATGCAGTACACTTTGTCCATAATCTCGGCGGAAATGATGGAACTTGGGCTCTGGTAACGGCTGCATCGTTGGCATCTACGATTCTTTGTCAGCGGTATTGGGGGCGCCTGTCTGACAAGTTCGGGCCAAAGAATATTATGGTAGTGTCCGGTTTCTTCATCAGCCTGCTGCCTATTCTGTGGTTTTTAGCTCCCGTCAGCTGGTTCGCTATTATCATCAGCTTTATTAATGGCTTTGTTTGGGGAGGGTACAACCTGGCCGCGTTCAACCTAATTCTAGAAATAACTCCTGATGAAAACCGGCCGTTGTATATTGGAACCATCAATACCTTTACCGGTTTGGCCAGTGCGGTTGGCCCGGCCTTAGGCGGTTTTGCTGCCGAGATAATTGGACTGCGGCCCGTTTTTCTGATCTCTGCCGTTCTGCAGTTCGCGGGTCTAGCCATGTTTAGGCGAGGAGTGAACGACACAGGTTATCAGAAACCGACTCGTCACGACTTTTTGCCTATCTTTAGACGTTCAACCAAAATGATGCATAGGTCTTGAATCTTTGTTTTCGGTATACTATAATGAACAAAGGTAAATAATGACGCGATGAGAGGGTATTCCAACCCTTGAGCAGGGAAGGGGATCGGCAGTAGTCGTGAAACTTCCCCGGGTACGCCCGATAAAGCGTTAATGAAGATGAGCCAACTTGTTTGGCTAATCAGGGTGGCAACGCGGGAATAGACTCTCGTCCCTGGACCGATGTGTTCAGTGTGGCGAGAGTTTTTTGATTTAGAGGAGGAAAAACGATGCTTGATCTGAGAATGATTCGGCAGGATCCAGAGCGAGTGAAGCAAGCTCTAAGAACCAAAGGTGAAGAGGCCCCGATTGATGAGGTCTTAGCTTTAGACGAAAAACGCCGGTCGATTGTGACCGAAGTAGAACAGCTCAAGGCACAGCGCAATAAGGTTTCAGAAGAAATCGCACGGATGAAGCGGGAAAAGCAGGATACCACAGCCGTCGTAGAAGAAATGCGGGTTGTATCGCAGCGGATTAAGGAAATGGACGATGAGCTGCGCGAAGTAGAGCTCAAGCTACAAGACATGCTGCTGCGCATTCCTAATATCCCCCATGAATCAGTTCATGTAGGCGAATCCGAAGAGGACAACAAAGAGATCCGCCGCTGGGGTGAGCCTACTCAGTTTGATTTTGAGCCGCTGCCACACTGGGAGCTTGGCGTAAACTTGGACATCCTTGACTTTGAACGGGGAGCCAAGGTTACAGGTTCGCGTTTTGGCTTTTTCAAGGGCTTAGGGGCACGTCTCGAACGGGCTCTAATCAATTTCATGCTTGATCTGCATACACAAGAGCACGGCTATACTGAAGTATTGCCCCCATTTATTGTCAACAAAGATAGCGCCACAGGAACAGGTCAACTGCCCAAGTTTGGGGAAGATATGTTTAAGCTGGAGGGGCTCGATTACTATCTGATCCCCACCGCTGAAGTGCCTGTTACGAACCTCTATCGTGATGAGATTTTAGACATAGATCAGCTGCCGATTTACCATGTGGCTTACTCGGCTTGTTTTAGGTCCGAAGCTGGTTCGGCAGGGCGCGATACTCGCGGCTTAATCAGAGTTCATCAATTCGACAAGGTAGAATTGGTGAAGTTTGTTCTGCCCGAGAATTCGTACGAAGAGCTCGAGAAGCTCACTCAGAATGCAGAAACCGTTTTGCAGAAGCTGGGCCTGCCATACCGTGTCACCCAGATGTGCACTGCTGATCTGGGCTTCACAGCTGCGAAAAAGTATGACCCAGAAGTCTGGATGCCCAGCTACGGAAGGTACGTCGAGATCTCATCGTGCAGCAACTTCGAGGATTTCCAAGCTCGCCGCGCGAACATCCGCTTTAGGAGAGGGCCTGGAGCTAAGCCTGAGTACGTGCATACTCTCAACGGTTCAGGCATTGCCGTGGGCCGCTGTGCTGCTGCTATCATGGAGAACTATCAGCAAGAAGATGGTTCAATTGTTATTCCTGAAGTTCTGCGTCCGTACATGGGCGGCCTAGAGCGTATCACCAGAGAAAAATAAATACTTGTCTTTAATGCGAAGTTAGGATATAATGTGGTGTGATGGTCTCGGAAGGGTGCCAGAGTGGACGATTGGAGCGGTCTTGAAAACCGTCGAGGGTTCACGCCCTCCGTGGGTTCGAATCCCACCCCTTCCGCCATTACTCTTACAACGCCAATAAAGGGTCCTACCTCGCAGGCTCGTCGAGTAGGACTTTTTGTGTTTTGGAGTGAGCGTATGAAATTTCCAAATCTCCGAAAAGGAGATCTTATTATCATCGTCGTAATAATAATTATTGGAGTTTCCATAATTACTTATACAAATTTCTTTGCTTCTGAGAAAAGAGCAGGGACGACGGTGATTGTGGAAATCGATGGGGAAGTGGTTGCCCAGTTTCCCCTTGATGAAGACAGGGGCGGTATCAGGTTTGACACGCCCAATGGTTATAATATCCTCGAGATCGCAGACGGACGTGCTCGTATCGCTGAGGCTGATTGCCCCGATAAAATCTGTGTTAACACAGGGTGGCGTCGGCATGATGGGCAGCTGATCGTCTGCTTACCACACCATTTAATTGTCAGAATCGTTGGCGATAATGGTATGGGAAGCGAACTTGACGGATTCACTTACTAATTTGGATGGAGTTGATAAAATGAGACAACGAATTCTCATCGTTGATGACGAAACTTCAATTCAGGAGCTCATAAAGTTTAACTTAGAGCAGGCGGGTTTTGAAACCGAGGTTGCCAACGACGGCATAGAAGCTATTGAGAAGTTCGAGAGCTACAAACCTGATCTGATTGTGCTCGATCTGATGCTGCCCGGCAAAGATGGTTATGACGTCTGCAAAGAGATCCGCCGGAACAGCAATGTACCCATTATCATGCTTACCGCCAAGGAAACTGAGCTCGAAAGAGTTCTAGGATTAGAGCTTGGCGCTGACGACTACATTACAAAGCCCTTCAGCCCGCTTGAACTGGTGGCTAGAATCAAGGCTGTACTGCGTCGGGCCAGCACCCAAGACGATCCCGAAGAGAACGAATATCAAGTGGGCAACATCAGCCTTCAGGTTGATACCAGAGAGGTTCGGGTTGATGGCAATCTGGTGGAACTAACTCGGAAGGAGTTTGACCTGCTGCATATCTTCATGAAGAACGTCAATAAGGTACTTACCCGTGAAGTACTGCTGCAGAAGGTATGGGGCTATGAGTACGAAGGTGAAACTCGTACCGTTGATGTACACATTCGTCATCTCCGCCGCAAGCTCGGCCCTGAGGGTGAGACTCGCATCGAAACTATTCATGGTGTAGGGTATAAACTGAGGGGGAATTAATCCTTGGGCAGGATCAGCTTTTCGAAGCCCTTACTCTTTAAGCTCACGAGTTTAGCATTGGTGGTAACCTTACTTTCAGTTGGGGTTACCACGTTTTTTGTAGTGCAAGTTGCACAAACCTCTCTGTATGACCGCATGCAGGCTAGCCTCACTGCTGAAGCAGAGATCATTCGCATCTACCTGAACGATGCAGCCTTTAGTGATTCGGAACTGCAGAGTAAAGTGGTGCAGATAGGTCAGCAAAGCGAGCGGTTTATTACGGTCATGAATGTCACTGGGGGGATTGTAGCCCGATCGCACAGTGAAGATGTCCCGCTTGCAGAGCAGGTGACCGTGATTATGCCCTTGGACGAGGGGCGTGTGCTCCGCATCGGCATTGAACAATCTAAAATCAGCGATGCGGTGCGCGGCCTGATTCAAGGCGCCATCCTCGTGGGGATTCTGGTCGCTGCAGTTTCGGTCCTATTTGCCTACTTCGTTAACCGAGCCATTGCGGGCCCCATCGTCGATCTATTAGAAGTAGTCCGCCGTTTGAAGCATCGCGAGTTTGGCCGGCGGGTTTTGGTCCGTTCCGATGATGAAATTGGGCAGTTAGGCCGAGCTTTTAATGAACTGTCTGAGACGCTCGAGGAACTGTTTGATGCAATCAGTGACCGTGAGCGGAAGTTGGACGCGATTCTGTCGAGTATGAGTGACGGTGTTCTCGCTGTGAACATGCAGCGCAAGGTTATTCTAGCAAACCGTGCGGTCGCGGACCTGTTTAATATCGACGAACAGTCCATTATCGGGAAGAACCAATTCGAGGCCACCCGGAACACAGACCTGTCTAAGCTTCTGGATGACACCATTGATTCTGGTGAACCAATCATAAAGGAAATCAAGGCCAGGCCAGGAAGCCAGCGGACGTTTGCTGTTACCAGCAGCCCGCTGACCAACCAAGACGGTTCTCCTCTAGGTGCTGTTGCGGTGCTGCGAGATGTAACTAATCTTCGCCACCTCGAACAGATGCGCCAGGAGTTCGTAGCTAATGTGTCACACGAGCTGCGTACACCTTTGACATCTATCAAGGGTTTTGTCGAGACACTCCTTGCTGGTAACCTCGACGATCAGGAATTGACGAAGCGCTTCTTGTCGATCATTAATGGGGAGACAGATCGCATGATTGCTCTTATTAACGATCTCTTAGACCTGTCTCGGATCGAGAGCGGCAGGCAGCCTCTCAATCTTGGCCCTGTTGATCTCCATCAGCTGTTTGAAGAAACCATTATGATTCTCCAAAACAAGGCTGATGCCAAGCAGATCACTGTACGCAATCTTATCTATGATCCTGTAGAAGTCGAAGGCGATGCCAAGCTCCTAAAGCAGGTGGCGATTAACCTGCTTGATAATGCCATTAAGTACACTCCTGAGGGAGGCAGTGTTACCGTCGAAGCCGTGAAGAGCCCTGATGACGTAGAAGTGATTGTGAGCGACACGGGTGTCGGCATTCCAGCCCAGCATCTCGATCGGATCTTCGAGCGCTTCTACCGAGTAGATAAAGGCCGGGCCCGGCACATGGGCGGTACCGGATTGGGTTTGGCTATTGTGAAGCACATTGTCGATAAACACAAAGGATCAATCTGCGCCGAAAGCCGTGTCGGTAAGGGTACTAAGATGCGGCTCACGCTGCGGCGGTTTAATCGTGAACAACTAGAGCTCTCCTAGAAGGAACATAACTTCTAGGGGAGCTTTATTTCAAGGTAAAGGGTGTTTTGAATGGCTTTGATTGCAGTTGTCGGAAGTATCAATATGGATTTGGTTGTCACTGCGGATCGTCTTCCTAATAAGGGTGAGACTATCACGGGCAAAGATCTGCAGTATCTGCCCGGTGGGAAAGGGGCAAATCAAGCGGTTGCCGCGGCTAAACTCGGTGCAGATGTGCAGATGTTTGGTTGTGTGGGCGATGATGATCTCGGAAAGCGTCTCTTAGAAAACCTTGCCGATGCCGGTGTGGAGACAACCCACATTAGGACTGTACCTGGGGTTACTAGTGGCACTGCACTAATCACGGTCGGCAGTGGAGACAACACGATTGTCGTGATTCCTGGAGCCAACGCCTATGTGGATCGAGAATACATAGATTCTATTAAAGATGAACTTCTGCGGGCTGACATTATCATGCTGCAGCATGAAATACCGCAAGAGACAAACGAGTACGTTGCTGAGCTTGGAGAGAAGCACGGCAAGATCGTTATCCTGGACCCAGGCCCAGCTCGGCCTATATCCGAGGCGCTGTTATCGAGAGTAAGTTACCTTACTCCCAATGAACATGAAGCAGCAGTAATCTTTGGGACTGAGAAGGATCCTGAGGAACTGCTGAAAGGCTATCCGGGGAAGCTGATAATCAGTCAGGGAGATAAGGGCGTGAGTCTCTGCACAGCTGATGGGGAGCTGCTGCATTTTCCGGCTGCAGATGTCGAGGTAGTAGATACGACAGGCGCAGGTGACACCATGAGTGGAGCTCTCGGTTTTATGTTGGCGCGGGGCAGCAGCCTCGTCGAGGCCGTTCGCTTCGCTAACTATGCAGCCGCTTTCTCCGTCGAACGCTACGGTGCTCAGACAGGGATGCCGGCCTATGACGAAGTGCTTTCGAGATTCCCAGAATTACGGAACTGATTATTTCACATTAATGAAGGAATTTTGCGAGGAGGGTGGAATTACCAACGAAACTTACACCGCGGAGGAGACTCTGCATGATCCAGCAGTTCATTGACCGGATGCCTAAGATTGACCTGCACTGCCACTTGGATGGTTCGCTATCTCCGGCTACCATACGGGTGCTGGCCGAACGAGTGGGAATTGATCTGCCTGACGATCCGAAGGATCTGACAGCAATGCTTACAGCACCTGAAGACTGCAGCAGTCTGGTGGAATATTTGACCCGCTTTGAGCTTCCAGTAGCGTGTCTACAGACGGCCGAAAATTTCTACACAGCCGCGCTGGACTTGGCATCTGATGCTGCGAGTGAAAATGTCATCTACATTGAGGTGCGTTTTGCTCCGCTGTTGTCAGCCCATGAGCGGCTTCCTGCAGATGTCGTTGTGAGAAGTGTCATCGAAGGGCTAGAAGAGGGGAAGCGCAGGTTTGGAGTGAAATACGGGTTGATCCTATGTGCCATGCGTCATCATCCTCATGAAATGAACGAGCAGCTCCTGCCGCTCGCAGAAAAATACTTGGGTTCTGGTGTTGTTGCGCTGGATTTAGCTGGAGATGAGAAAGGGTACCCCGCCTGCAAACACCACCAGTTGTTTGCGGATGCATTGAAGAGGGGGATCCCCTATACTATTCATGCTGGAGAAGCGGATGGGCCAGGAAGCATTTGGTCAGCACTGGATTTGGGGGCAAGGCGTATAGGCCACGGGATTTCGGCCAAAGATGATCCCGAGCTGATGAAGCACTGTGCCGCAAAGGGGATCGGGTTTGAGCTCTGCCCTGTCAGTAATCTGCAGACTAAGGCAGCCCGGGATTGGGATGATTATCCTTTTAGGTTGTTCTTAGATGAGGGAATGACCGTCACGGTTAACACGGATAACCGGACTGTTTCGAATACTAACCTGACGCGGGAGTTCACAGAACTAGATGCGCGTTATGGCCTAACCACCGCAGAGATTGAGCGTCTTGTCCGCACTTCTGCTGCAGTTTCCTTTGCTGATGATCAGCTCAAACAAGAGTTAAATAAGGCTTTTGATATGTTCTTAGCAGAGTATCAATCTGCCGAGAATTGACACCTATCAGGGTACGATCCTAGCTTGACAGATTTTATTTACGATGATATACTATCATTCGTTAGCGTAGTGTTTGGAAGGGTGCTTGAGTGGCCGAAAAGAGCCGCCTGCTAAGCGGTTGAGGGTTAACGCCCTCCGAGGGTTCGAATCCCTCCCCTTCCGCCATTTTGAACCTTGCCATCTTGGGTTTTCTGTAAATCTTCTCCGTCAAGTACACCGTACGGCCCAGCTATTTTGGTTTCTGATACTGGGGTATTTGAACAGCGAGAAGTGTCTCGAGAAGATTTACGTTGCTTATCAGTTTTGCGCATACTATCCCTCCTGGGAATAGCTTGTTCAAGACTTCAGGTTGACAAACCCGAGATTGTTTGGTAAGATAGATTTTGCTGTAAGACATGCGCCCGTAGCTCAGCCGGATAGAGTGTCTGACTACGAATCAGAAGGTCGTAGGTTCGAATCCTGCCGGGCGCGCCATTTGAAACAGCGAGGACCGCCATTAGGCGGTCTTTTTTGCATGCTTGCCCAAAAAGCATATTGACCCGTTTTTGACCGAACTCTTAGCCGAAGCAGTTGACGAGAACTTGCTAGAGGCGAGGACGTGGGCCGACGGGCAGGATTTGACTTGAAGAATGTGGAAAGTATGTCCAAATTCGATTTACTAGATGGTAGCGCGCTGGTTTGGATTCTCCTGAGTTCTCTTGAGCCGAAATGCGACTACCGTGCTCTGAAGACGATCAAACAGTGGTCATGGGTCTAAAGCGTACAAAGGCGCTGGAAGTTCAAATTGGAAGGATTTCAACGAATTCCGACAGACATTGCCAGCAAAGCACATAGAGTGGGAGTGATGATGAATGGCGAACAACATCAGAGAACAAGAACGGGCCGAACTACATCGTGCGATATGGAATATTGCTAACGACTTGAGAGGAAGCGTA
>JAAYMS010000161.1 GCA_012521295.1 Bacillota bacterium | reverse complement strand
GGCTAAGAAACCCAGGCCGAGGAATGAGGTCAAAAGCAAAACACCAACACTTAGTGCGATCCGGACACCAATTCTTTGCATTCTAAACATGGCACCCTCCTTGGATTGCTGTACAGAAATGAAATTCTGTGAGAAGTATCGTAAAAGTTCGGCAAAAAGTCAAGAAACGACAGAAAAAGGAAATCACAGCTGAATGACGAAATCTTCTGTAACTAAGGCGTCCGAATTGCGCTAAATAAATGAGGTGGGAACATGAGGCGCGGTAGGGGCAAGCGTTACATAAGCTTTAGTCCTTATATTATTGCTATTATCGCAGTAGCTATGGTTTTTGTGACGGCAGGTTTTTTTCTTGTGCAGTCCATCCGTGATTATTTTTTGAACATGCTGGAGACGCAGTCCATTAACTACGCGATCCTTTATTCCCACAGTCTAACCAAAGCCAGTGAGGCGTATCGAACCATTAACACAGTGTTAGAAAACCGGCTCATATCGGCAACGCGAACGAC
This sequence comes from Bacillota bacterium, assembly GCA_012521295.1. Taxonomy (GTDB): domain Bacteria; phylum Bacillota; class Limnochordia; order Darwinibacteriales; family Darwinibacteriaceae; genus JAAYMS01. The sequence goes on along the minus strand of JAAYMS010000161.1, from coordinate 4,602 downwards.
AGCGTGGCATTCGGACAACATCTCTGATGAGGTCCTGCGAGACTTGGCCGCCAGTCTTGCGGTCGACGAAATCTATTTGTACAGCCCGGAGGGAGTGATTATATATTCTACAACCGAGGCCTATCTTGGGTGGGAGGCGAAGCCGGGCCATCCAGTCCACGAATTCATAGAAAGCGGGGCTTCGTCCTTAGTCGAAGAGATACGGCCAGATTCAGAATCCGGCGTGTTGTACAAGTACGCTTATGTTCGGCTTGCGGATGGACGATTTGTCCAGTTGGGCGTGCGTGCAGACATTATCATGAGTTTCCTGGAGAGTTTTGAGGCTCAGCGCCTCTTGGATGAGATTCGGGGACTGGAGCTTGTGGACCATGCCTATTTTGTTGATCAAGATTTCAAGGTCATTGCAAGCTATGAACCCCAATACATAGGGCACACCATTGAAAATCCTGAGGTTCAGGAAGTGCTCGCTGCGTTTGAGACGCGCACCCGTTTTCATCCCACCTCGCATGACGGTGGAGAAGTGTATGAGGTTTATGTTCCTATTTACGTGGACAACAGCTACGCCGGAACACTTGTGGTTGGGAAGTCTACTACAGAAACCAGAAATCTTCTGTCCAGGGTTTTGTATTCGGTAGTGGGGGTTGGAGCCGTCGTATTAGCCGGTTTTATCTACATTATGATTTCCAACTACCATCATAACCAAGAACTCATCTACCTGGCCTATACTGATGCGCTTACAGGCTTACCCAACAAGACGCACCTTGCAGAAGTTCTAGAAGAGACGATGTCTCGCCCCCTTGAAAACCGAAAAACCGCTGTTCTGATGGTTCACGCAGCCAATATGAGCACAATAAACTCTGTCTATGGGTTTGAGATCGGAGACGCGGTCCTACAGAATCTTGCTCAATCTCTGCAGCGTTATGCCCCGCCAAATTGTCAGGTCTTTCGTTTTGCTGCCAATCGCTTTGTGCTGCTTATCCGGGATTATCAGGATAGAGAAGAGCTCTCTCATCAGTGCGAGGTACTCCAGAGTAAGGTTATTCCTAACCTAGATGGAGTAGGCAGGCAGCTGCAGCTGAACACCGGAATTCTAGAGCTTCAGGGCGCGTATCCCAGTGCAGATGACATCTTTACGAAGGTTGCTGTGGCTCTCGAGGCGATTGAATCTAACGGTAGTGACGAGTGCTGCACTTTCTATGATGCCGAGATGGAAGCAGCTATCCGGCGCAGAGAGGTCATCACGCAGGAGATGTCTGATTTTCTTGCCCGACAGTGCCCTGTATCCAAGCAACCAGTTCTTTACTTAGTTTATCAGCCGAAGGTATGTCTAGAGTCTCGACGGATTGTGGGTTTTGAGGCTCTGGCACGCATGAATTCGCCTACATACGGGTTCGTCTCTCCCGGCGAGTTTATTCCTATTGCTGAACGTCATAATCTGATCATCCCCATGGGGGCGTGGGTTCTAGAAACCGCTTGTCGGTTTATGAAGCGCCTTATTGAGGAAGGGTATCACGATCAGCACGTGGCGGTGAACGTTTCTGTAATTGAGCTTCTTCAAGATGATTTTGAGGAGTCGATTCTACGTATTCTTCGCACCGTTGGTATTGCACCGCATAATCTGCAGGTAGAGATCACTGAGTCAGTTTTCATCGAAGACTTTGCTGCGGCAGAGGCAAGGTTGCGGCGCCTGCGGGAGCACGGCATTACCATCGCCCTCGACGACTTTGGCAGCGGGTATTCTTCGCTGTCCAGGATCGAGCAACTGCCCATTGATTGCATCAAAATCGATAAAGGGTTCATTGATAACATTCTTGTCAAGGATCAGCATCAGCTCATTATTAGCGAGATTATCGCCATTTCTCACAAGCTAGGCCTCGAGGTTGTAGCTGAAGGAGTCGAGCACGATACCCAGCTTGAATACCTGGTTGCGAACGGCTGCAACACGATGCAGGGATATCTGTACAGCAAACCCCTAGACGAAACAGCGGCTCTCTTGAAACTCAAAGAGAGCCACAATTGACAACCTCATCGGTGAATTGGCAAGGGGAGGCCTATCCTCCCTTTTTTGTTAAGAAGGTTCATAAAAAATGCAGGATAGTTAAGTTAATTGTGGAAGATATTACTAATGCCGAGACTGTTGGCTATGCGGTCAACACGGTTAGTCCAGATTCCACCGCCAAATCCAGTTGGGAGTTCCTGGAGGTGTTCAGGTGAGTCGAAGCCTTCGGACCAGGAGCCGTCTCCTCGGACGATGACGAGTGTCGAACCGGCTCGTTCAAGTCTTTCTGCGAGGCGGTGGGGCCAGCCCCATAAATAGCGCGCATAACGCAAAGGGATGTGGAAGTGTGCATCCCGCATCGCTGGTGGCACCCAGCAAGTCCAGCCGACGAGCATGTACTGGACCAGGGCGGGTACCATGGTGGCTTTGGACATGACTTTAATCCCAGGCATCAATTCTTTCAGGGCAGCGATGGGTTCGATGCCGCCGTAAACAGTCAGCATTTCGAGATGACTTGGCTCGAAACGTTCTAGGTATTGTGCAAGGAGTATACCCTCTTGTGGATCATTGCTCTTTATATGTATCAGAAACCGTTTGTCGGGAAAACGGGTCAGTACTTCCTCTAGAGTAGGCATTAGGCCGACACCGACGCCTCTCAGTGGGTAGGTCTTGCCGTTGTCCGCAGTGTAGCCATATCCAACATCAAGTGTTTTAAGATAGCTCATCGGATAATTCCGCACTGGCCCGTGGCCGTTGGTGCGGTATTCTAATATCCAATCGTGGAAGACGGCAAACTCACCATCAGTAGTTGGATGGATGTCTAGTTCCACTACGTCTGCGCCTGCTGCGAAAGCAGCTTCCATTGCCGGAATTGTGTTTTCGATAAACATATGTTCCGGCGGATAGATTCGCGCAGCCGTATTGGTATCGCTTGTTACACCATCCATCGGGAAGGTTTGGCCGAGTCCTCGATGAGCTACCAGGATGGGCCGGCCCGGGGGCTTAACGAACAAGGAACTATTATTCAGGTAGACAAACCCGACTAGCAGTACTACCCAGAGTAACTTACTTCGTATGATTTTTCTCACTAAGATATGCACTCCCTTGTGCTAGATGTATTACAAACTACAGCTATAGGCTTCAAGCCATATTCCCATCATGTGTCCGTTCGATTTCGATCAACTCGCAGTGAATTCTGACTTAATATAACTAAGATGATTGGGGGAGGCAGAGGTATGATCGACAAGATCAAGGTCATGTTTGTTTGTTCCGGCAATGGCTGCCGAAGCCGCATGGCAGCAGGCTTAGCCAGACACATAGGTGGAGACCGCTTTGAGTTCTATAGTGCCGGGCTAGACACAGTAGAAATCGATCCTCGGGCGGCTGTCGTTATGGCGGAGCTGGGTATAGACATCAGTGGTGAAAAGCCCGAGCCCGTTGATCCAGAGCTGATGCAGCGGATGGATTATGTGATTACTCTATGCGAAGTTGCCGAGGAGGGCTGCCCTGGTACCCCTGATTCGGTAGCGCGGCTGTATTGGCCTTTTCCCAACCCCTCAGAGGCGGAAGGCACTGAAGCCGAGATTATGGGCCAATTTCGGGAAATCCGAGATGGAATCAAGCTCAAGCTGCAAGAGTTTCTTGATGGGTTTCCCAAAAACAATGGGTAATGCAGGAAGACTCACCCCTTCAGCGAAGAGGACTCTCAGAAGTCTTTTTGGAGGGTTGTTTTGGTGTATCGGATCTTAGTAGTCGAAGATGACATGATAATCGCCAATGCGATCAAGAAAACGATCACCAAGTGGGGCTATCAGGTGGAGTGCGTCACTGATTTCCAGGATGTGCTGGGTCAGTTTGTCGCCTTTGACCCTCAGCTTGTCCTGCTTGACATTTCGCTTCCTTATTATGATGGATTTCACTGGTGTACTGAAATCCGCAAGGTGTCGAAGGTTCCTATCATCTTTATCTCTTCGGCATCGGATAATCTCAATATAGTGATGGCCATGAATATGGGAGGCGACGATTATATTACCAAGCCCTTTGACTTGACAGTACTGGCCGCCAAGATTAGAGCTTTGATCCGGCGGACTTATGATTTTGCCGGCCAGACTAATCTCGTAGAGCACAGGGGTGCAATTCTGAATATCGGTGACGGTACGCTTACCTATAGAGGGCAAGAAGTGGAGCTGACCCGCAACGAGCACCGCATTCTCCAGCTTCTGATGGAAAACAAGGGTCAGGTTGTGACACGAGAAACCATCATGACCCATCTATGGGAAACAGACAGTTATGTTGACGACAATACTCTGACCGTGAATGTTGCCAGGCTGCGGCGCAAGCTCGAGTCACTCGGCCTGGATGATTTTATAGTCACAAAGAAATCGGTAGGGTACATGGTGGAATAGGATGAAAGCGATGACCATTTTTGGGCTATTGCGGCAGTATTGGCGCAGTCGCAAGCGAGATTTCATGCTGACTGCTGGGTTCGTTGGTGTTTTCGCCGCTGTCTTTTCTCTGTATAAGGTCTCGTTCGAACCGCTGGTCTACGCCGTTATCCTTTCTGCGGCCCTTGCTCTTCTGTTTTTAACTGCAGACTTTTGGCG
>JAAYMS010000160.1 GCA_012521295.1 Bacillota bacterium | reverse complement strand
GTATACGAATAGCGACTCGATATTCCTCCGCAGTGGGCAAGAAATCAAGAACCGCAGCCTCCTTCTGGAGCTGAATGGCAACGAGCTCGTATCAATCACCTTAGGCGATCAACCCTTAACTGAGGGTACAGATTATACACTGACGAATCGCTATCTGACTTTCTCAGCATCATTCCTCAAGGAACTAGTTGAGGAGGCTGGCAGCAAACACGGCACCATTGCTTCACTGACTTGTCACTTCAGCCATGGTGCACCTTGGGACATATACGTTATTCAACATGACCTGCCAGTCCTACACGATACGGAGGGAAGGACCGGGCGGTTCCGTATTCCAACCGACTTTAATGGAGACCGCTTGGCCACGATGGAATCTGTTTACACCGATGGAGGCAACGCCGGCCCCGCTGATTGGACCTCGTACAAAGAGTTCAATGCAGCGTTCAGGCCTGATTACGAGGGTAGTTATATCGAGATAACGCCTGCCTTCTTTAAGGAAACCCGCGATGGAGAGATTCTCCTGCGTATGCACTTCTGGAGTGGAAGCATCATCGAGTACTATCTGGAGAAAGAGGGAGCGGTAGTAGTCGGAAAAAGCACGCAGTAAAGACAAAGCCCGGCAGCAGCCGGGCTTAATTCTTACTTATTCATTCCTGAGAACTGGATGCCTTGGATGAAGAAGCGCTGTGCTAAGAACAGGATAATGATCATCGGAAGTGTGGCCATTACTACTGCGGCCATCATGGTGTTCCACTGGACGTTGCGGAATAGCCTGAAGTCTGCCAGTCCGACGGACAGCACTTTCCAACGGTCACTTTGGATTACAATTAGTGGCCATACCAGGCTGTTCCATTGAGCTACCAGCGTCATCACAGCGGTAGTAGCCAGGGCAGGTTTGGACATGGGCAGCATGACACGGGTCCAGATAGTGAAATACCCGGCTCCATCGATCTTGGCTGCGTCTTCAAGGTCATTGGGGATGGACATCAGATATTGCCGTACCAAGAAGGTTCCCAAAGCATTTCCGAATACAAAGGGTAGGATTAAGCCTTGGAGCGAGTCCACCAGACCTAATTCCAACACTATGATATAGGCGGGAATTAGAGTCACTGTGCTCGGAATCATCATGGTTCCTAAATAGAGATAGAAGATGGCATCCCGTCCGGGAAAACGCAGCCGTGCAAACCCATACCCAGCCATTGAGCAGGAGATTACCTGGCCAAGCGTGATCGCACAGGCAACGATTACAGTGTTGAGTAGGTATTTTCCTACATTGAAGTTGCTCCAAGCAGTCCGGTAGTTTTCCCACATTGGTTTGGCTGGTATCAACGTTAACCCCCGGAAAACCTCATCGAGGTGTTTGAGGGATGTCGAAAACTGCCAAAAGAGTGGAAAGAGGTATCCAAACAGGATCAAAAATACTAGAGCGTAGAGCAGTATTCTTCCAATAAGCTGGACTGATTTTGGCATTGGCTAGTTCCCCCCTTTTAGGTCAGATCGTAATTGATACGCCGGCCAATAATTCTAAAGAACAGCCCACTTGTAACGGCAATCAGCAGGAACAGAATCACAGCCATGGCCGTTGCCTCGCCCATGCGCAGGAACTGGAAGCCTTTTTGATAGAGATAGAGGTTGTAGACCCGGGTAGCATTTCCAGGCCCTCCACCGGTCATCGCATAGGGCAGATCGAAGATTTGGAATGTGCCGATCATGTTCACGATCAAGTCGTAGAACAGGATTGGCCCGATAAGGGGGATCGTGATTCGCCAAAAACGTGTCCATGCAGACGCTCCGTCCACGATAGCAGCTTCGGTAATCTCTCTTGGAATAAGCTGTAGGCCTGTCAAGAAAACAATAATGTGGAAGCCCAAGTACTGCCAGACGTTGACAATAATAACCGAAGGTAGGGCCCAATCTTGTGAGGCTAACCACGGGATGCGCTGCATGCCGAATTTGAGCAGGATCTGGTTGATAATCCCGAACTGTGAGTTAAAGATCCAAGTCCAGGTCAATCCGACTGCCACAGACATTGACACCCACGGCACAATAAACAGCGTACGCAGCAGGTTCTGCAGCCGGATATTCTGATTCAGCAAGACTGCGATTATCAGCGCTAGGGCGCTCTGCAGGGGAACGTTGATGATTACAAATTGAAACGTTTTTTTCAGCGATAGCTTAAAGACAGGGTCCCTCAGCAGAGCTTTGTAATTGGCCAGTCCCACCCATTTAGGATCATTAATTAGATCCCAGGCCGTGAAGCTGAGCACCACTGCAGCAATGATCGGGATCAGCTGGAAGACCAGGAACCCAATGAGGTTCGGTGCAATAAAGAGGTAGCCTGCTAGTGCTTCTTGTCTAGTGGTCCGCTTCCGCCACATAAACTTGCCTCCTTTATAGAGAGGGGCACGGTGCTGTGCCCCTCAGACTGCCCATTTATTATGCTACTCTAGGAGATGGGCTACTTGGCTTTCAATGCTTTCGATGGCAGATGGGACGTCAATAAATCCGCCGAAAGCAAGATCCAGTTCTCTTCCAATTACGTCAAAGATCTCGTTCCAGTTGACGTGCATCGGCCATGTACCAGTGTTTTCAGTGAGGTCAATATAAACCCCAACGTTGGCAGGTTCTCTGCCAGCATAGGCCTCCAAGAATACGTCGACTAACTCTTCGACAGCTGGGAAGACTGTTCCGTATTCGGCCACAATTTTCTGAGACTCGTAGCCCTCAATCCACTTAACCAGACGCCATGCTTCCTCCTTGTGAGGAGTATGAGCGTAGATGTTGTGAGCCAGTCCGTTAAACGCACTTACCCGGCCCTTTGGCCCCCAAGGAAGGCCAACTACGTCCCAAGAGAAGCTTTCGATGCTGCGGCCGGCAGTGAGCATCCAGGAACCGGCGGGAACCATGGCGAAATGTCCTGCAACAAACATATCCCAAGCGGTTCCACCTGCTACAGTAGCCTCAGGCGGTGGTGCAACATGGTATTTGTTGACCAGGTCGGACCAGAACTGCAGAGCTTCGACTGCTTCTGGCTCGTTCAGGACGAACTTGTTGCCGTAAGGCTTATCGATGACACCGGTGCCTCCATTCATCCAGACGAAGTTGAGCCATCCGGCCTGCATGTTAGAACCAGCAATGTCACCAAAGCCATACTGTACAATTCGGGTCGGATCAAAGTCAGGATCGAGTGCGTTCCGCCCCTGGTCATCAAGGGTCAGAAGCTGAGCGATCCGGACAAAGTCGCCACCGTCTACAGGGTTCCATGTCCAATCGTCGGTGGGATAAGGCACACCTGCCTTGTCAAATAGATCTTTGTTGTAGAAAATTGCGATGGTGTCCCAGTCTTTGGGAAGCCCATATTGAGCACCATTGTAATGCCAGACATCAAGCAGGCGTTGGAAGTAGATGCTGGTATCTACACCGTCGCGTTCAATGTAGGGTTTGAGGTCAAGCAGAGCACCGCGAGCAACAAAGCCAGAGAAGTAAGCAGCATGACCCCAGAATACATCTGGAAGATTTCGTGCTGCCATACCGGTTGTGAGCCTGGTCCAGTAGTCGTTCCATTCTACAAGTTCCATTACAACTTCGATATCTGGGTTGCGGCGCATGAATTCTTCGATGGAAGCGCGGTAAGCCTCTTCTTGGTTCTGATCCCAGAACATGTACCGCAACTGCACTTTGTCAGCGCTTGCTGCAGCAGTAAACAGCAGGCTTACCAAGAGTGTGGTAAGCACAAACCATGCAGTTCTTTTCATCAATAGATGCCTCCCTTAGAAGTAAGTAATTTCGAACCTGAGCAATACCGTGAACTTCTTCCGCTGATCACCTCCTAGCAGCTGACACGTTCAAGACTGCGCGTTGTACCACGTACAACAAGTTTCACATCCACGACCACTTTAGCCGTCTGTTCGGTGTTTGATTCCAGCATTCCTAAGAGCATGGTGCAGGCGCTGGTGCCCACTGCATAGGGATCGGTTTCGACAGTAGTCAATGGGGGAGAGAAATTCTGCCCTACTGGTATCCCATCGAATCCTACCACTGAAATATCCTGCGGCACTCCTAGGCCAAGATCTGTAATTGCGCGCAAAGCGCCGAGGGCCATCTCGTCCGAAACCGCGAAAAACGCTGTAATCGTGGGATCTGTGGCGAGCAGAATTTTCGCTCCTAGATATCCCCCGAACTGAGTGAAGTGTCCGTTGTAAACGATTCTCGGATCATAAGGAATTCCCCAGTCTTCGAGGGCTTTCATAAAACCACGTTTGCGGTAGACCCCTGAAGGCCAATCATCGCCTCCACTGATAAGCCCAATTCTGCGATGCCCGCTCTCCAAAAGATAGCTCACCGCATCATAAGCGCCTTGGAAGTTATCAAGGTGTACTGTATTCCATCTAGTATCATCGTCATAACAGTCAATCGCCACCGCTGGAATGCCGAAGCGTTCCAAACCGTCTACGATCGGGTGCCCCGGTGTGCATATGTAGAGCGCACCGGCGGGATTTGTCTTGTGCAGCACGTCTTCGAAGTAAGTTTGATCCCATGTTGGGAAAAGAATCTGTATTAGGGCATATCCTCGTTTGCGGCACACATCAGCAATACCGCTTAGATTACCTAGGAACCAACTGTTGAGGTTTTCTGAGAGAACAACAAATGCAATAGTGTCAGAGGCTTTTCTTGCCTTTTTGGCGCGTCTGGGCGGCAGATATCCATAACGCTTGGCAGCCTCGACAATTTTGCGTTTGGTCTCTGGACTAACCCGATCATCATGGCCGTTAAGGGCATTAGAGATGGTCGCAGGAGACACATCCAGCAGGCGGGCCAGCTCTCGCCCTGTGATTTTCGGTTGTGAACGTTTGTAACTCACTAGTAAGACCTCAATCCAATACATTTGTCCGAAACTTCTAATATAAGATTACTTCGCTGTTGAGAAGAATCCTTCCGGATATTAATACGAAATTAACTAAATTTCAGGTAAATTCAAAGGCAGGCATCAATTGTGAAGGCGGACGGGGGCAATTCGCAGGTGTTCCTTAACCACTTGTCAAATAAAATAACAAATCAGAAACGAAAGGCAGGTGAGGATCGTGAGCCTCGCTTCGCTGAGTTTGAAGAAAAAACTGATTATCGCATTCATGTCTATTGCCTTTATTCCCGCAGCAATCATCAGTATGTTCTATTATGTAGATTCTCGTAGAGCCTTGGAGGCAAACGTTGGCGAGACGTATATGATCTTGTTGGCGCACATTTTGAATAATGTGGAGCAGCAGGTGGAAGAGGTTTACCAATTTACCAACTGGCTGTATCTAGAGCGAGATATCGTCAGGCTGATGGAGCGTTCACCTGAAGAGGCCCGCCGGTATGACCAACAGGCCATCAGCGTAGTGGAGAAAATCGAAAGCCAGTTTCGTTTTCTGCCTATTATGGAGCATGTCAATTCGTTTTTTCTCTTAGGCCACAACGGCCTCGATATCCGCTACGGCCCTGACAGCTATCGTGTCGAACCAAGCCAGTTTGTAGATGAAGACTGGTTTCAGAAGGGCATGAACCAGGTAGGAGAGTTGACCTGGGGAGACCTGACTAAACACTATTCCCCCCGTTCCACCAACGAATACGTCATTCCTGTCTACCGCAACTTCGTTCACATCCACAGAGGAAAGGTCCTTGGCTCCATCGTCTTACTGTTGAACCCTACGTTTTTCCGTCAGTCTTACAGTGGACTAGTGACAGAACAACCCGCAGCACTGTTTATTCATGACGCTCAGGATAGGTTATTCTTTAGTGATACTACAGGGCCAGATGCACCAGAGTTAAACTGGGATGCTCTCCTACCCGAATCCGCTGATTCACCATACTTCGAAATCAGGCAGAACGGCCACAGCTACCTAGTAGTACAGACGGTTTCAGAAAAGACGAAGTTCAGGGTGACACTCATCACCAGGCTCAATGAACTGCAGAGGCAGCGGCAGATCATTACTATCACAACCGTGTTGGTTGCGGCTGGCACCATCTTGCTGTGTTCTGCGTTCTCTTTGTTCCTGTCACAAAACTTAGGTAAGCCGATCTGGCAGCTGATGGAGACGGTGAATAAGATTGCCGCAGGGGACTTCGGCCAGCAGATTGCACTTCGGAACCAGGACGAAATCGGAGCGCTTGGTGCTTCGATCAATCGGATGACTCAGCAGATCGAACAGCTCATGGCCGAGCGGGTTAAGGCAGAGCAAGATATGCGCGAAGCCGAAATCAAACTGCTGCAGAGTCAAATCAACCCGCATTTTCTCCACAATACTCTCAACTCCATCAAGTGGATGGCTGCACTGCAGGGCGCCAACGGTATTCGGGAAATGGTGAGCTGTCTCGGTAGGCTTCTGCGGGCAGTCATGGGTAACGTGAATGAGAAGATTACCATCCGAGAAGAGCTGGATCTGTTGAATGACTATATCCACATTCAGAAGATCCGGTATCGCGGCAAGATCGCCTTTCGTTTTGACACTAAAGACCCTGAGTCAAAACCGCCGATAGAGGAATGCCTAATCCCGAAGTTTACTCTACAACCGCTGGTGGAGAATGCCATCTTCCACGGGATCGAACCAAAAGAAGGGTCAGGCACTATTGTAATCTCTCTTGAGAAAAAAGGAGATGTACTAGAAGTCGCTGTCTGCGATGATGGAGTGGGCATCAGCCCTGACAAACTGCGGATTCTGCAGGACTTAGAACAGGATACAAGCAAAGGGGGAATCAATTCTGGAATTGGCCTGAGAAATATTCATCACCGTATTCAGCTGATCTATGGCCGTGAATACGGACTGCGCATTGCAAGTGAAGAGGGTCAATACACCAAGGTGATCATAACTCTACCGGTGGAGGTGAGAAGCGATGCTGAAGGTCTTGATTGTTGATGATGAGGCTATTGTACGGGTTGGCCTCAAATCCATGATCGATTGGGAAGCCCACGGCTTTGAGTTGGTGGGAGAAGCAAAGGATGGGCGCAGTGCCCTTGAGATGATTCGCACTCACCATCCAGATGTGATGATCACCGACTTAAAAATGCCAGTAGTGGATGGGCTTGAACTTATTCGGGCAATCAATGAGCGTCAGTATCAATGCCGGGTGGTGGTGCTTTCCAGCTACGATGACTTTGAGCTAGTGCGGGAGGCAATGAAACTAGGTGCAGTAGATTACCTGCTCAAATTGGAAGTAGAGCCGGAGCAGCTCATTGGGGTTCTCGAAAGCTTCCGTGATGATATTTTGAAGGAGAAGGAAGTGGCTAGCCGCAAGGCGCAGCTCGATGACGCCATTAAGACAAGCCTCAGTGCCGTGCGGCAGGCGCTCTTAAGAGAATTAGTATGCTGTATCCCTGATCCCAGTCAGGTGCAGACAAACATTGAGCGTCTTGGCATAGTCCTAGAACCTTCTAATATGTACTGCCTTACTCTCTGGGTTGGTCACGGTTCAGACCTGGGCAAGCGTTCTGCTCACGAGGTAAGTGCAAGGATCACAGCAATCATCAGTGTGTGCGAAGAAGTGCTCTGTGACAACAATGTGGCGTATGCGTTTTCTAATACGGATCAGGAGTTTGTGGTTCTCTTATCTCCAAAGCAGGGCAGCGCTTCAGTTTCTAAGCTGGTACAGGACTGTAGAAGGCTGGTTACTATGTTAGGACAGTACCTCGGGGTCAGCGCCACCATTGGAGTCAGTGAGAGGCTGAGTGGTTGGGGAGCGATCCCTCAGGGGTATACTCAAGCTGCAGCCTGTTTAAAGTATCGTTTCTGCAGCAGCTTAGGCAGCATTATTCTGTGGAACCAAATCGAGTCTCGCCCACCGCTGCAGGAGAGCTTTTCTATCCTGCCTTATAGGCCGCGGCTCGAAGCTGCTTTTGCGCACCGCCAGGCTGCGGAGCTGAAGGACTGTCTTGCGGAGATCCGCCAGGCGTTTGCGGATCGCTGCCTTACTCCAGAGGCTGCTTGTGGTGCAGCGGTGGAGTTGTATTCAGTTCTCTGTGAGACTATTGATCGGGATCATCTTTCAGTGGATCGAGTACTTCGGGCAAGCCAGGTATCTTACCAAGAGCTGCTCCAGACTCCCAACTTTCAAGAATTGGTTAGATGGCTCGAGGAACTGCAAAATGACCTGCTTATGTTTGTGCGGGGAAAAGACGCAGGTTATCCTTGGATTATCGCTGAGGCCAAGCGCTTTATTCACGACCACTATGATCAAGAGATCTCACTAGCAGAAGTGGCAGCCCATGTTGGCCTTACACCATCGTATTTTTCCACTGTTTTCAAGGACCATCTAGGCATTTCTTATTCAGACTATCTGACAAACCTGCGCATTGCCAAGGCCAAAGAGCTTCTCCAGACAAGTTCTTACCGGGTCTACGAAATCAGTCATCTGGTGGGGTACCCAAATCACTATTACTTCAATCGTCTATTTAAGAAGGTAGTGGGAATGACGCCACTAGACTACCGCAGATTAAAGAAAACTACAAATTAGTGAACAGAAGTGCAATTCTATCTCGTCTAGGTGCTAAATTAACATAACAAGACTGCCGGAAAATATAACAAATCAGAACATTGTTCATTTACAGTATTGTAATAAAGGGGTAGCTTTGAAGTAACAAATACCGTCAAAGGAGGATTTGCATGAGGAAGTATGGGCTTGGTTTGTTTACCGCGGTTCTGTTGATCGCGCTGGTGGTTGCCCCGATGGCTCAAGCGCAGGTTACGCTCAAATTCGCCTGCTGGGACTATGAGTTGAACCAGTACGACAAGAAACTAATTGAAGAATTTGAACGGCTAAACCCTGATATCAAGGTCGAAGTCTACGACATGCCCGCCTCCGAGTATCCTGACAAGATGCTCATCATGCTTGCCGGCGGCGAAGATATCGACGTGTTTTATGCAAAAGATCCAACCATGTATGGTGGCCTCGTTCTCCGCCAGCAGATCAGGCCCCTTGATGATCTAATTGCTCGCGATAATGTAGACCTCTTGGGCTACGGCGGCAATCTTGAGAACGTCCGGGTCGATGGCACCGTTTACGGCCTGCCTTATCGAGGTGACTTCTGGATTCTGTTCTACAACAAGGATCTCTTTGACAGATTCGGAGTGCCCTATCCTACCAACGATATGACTTGGGATGAGTTCAGAGAGACTGCGAAGCTTCTCACCTCCGGCGAAGGTGCAGACAAGACTTACGGTACCTATATTCACACGTGGGCCAGTACCTACTTTGTCTATGGCTTGCAAAAACACATGGGTGATCTGGTAGAAGGGCCCTACGAGATGCTCAGGGATGGCTTGGAGCTGGCTTATCAGATCCAGATGGTTGACAAATCTGCCGCAGACTACGCCACCAACAGAGCCATGGGCGCTCACTATCGTGGATTGTTCGAACAGGGTAATATCGGTATGCTCTACATGGGCACATGGTATATGCAGGCACTTCTCCATGATGCCGAACAAGGGTTGCACAACGTGCGCTGGGGAATTGCCCGCCTGCCTCAGTGGGAAGGCCTGCCCCATGCCACTATCGGCAACGTTACACCTGTAGTAATCAACAGCAAAACAAAGCACCTCGAAGAAGCATGGAGGCTGGTTAAGTTCTTGAGCGGCCCCGAAGGTGCATCTATTTTGGCAGAAAACATGATTGTACCAGGCTACTTCGATGATTCCGTCTTTGATACGTTCGCTCAAGTTGAAGGTTTCCCCAGTGAGAACATGGACGCCTTGGTCACCGAAACAGTCTACATGGAATGGCCTGCGCATCCGCTCTCTGGCCTGTTAGGTAGAATGGTTGAGGAAGAAATCGTACTGGCCATGACCGGAAACAAGTCAATCGATCAAGCTATTGCTGACATGGAGGTACGTCGCGAAGAGATCATCCTCCTCAATCAATAAAGAATCGTACTCAAGCTCGTAGTGTTTGTTAACGTGAAGTACCCTGTACTCATGCAGCACAGGGTACTTCACTTAGAAGGGAGCTGATTCGATGAAAAGAACCACTCGCAATCGGTTAGTGGCGTACAGTTTCTTACTCCCTAATTTTATCGGCTTCTTAGTATTTACACTCATACCGGTTCTAGCTGCTTTAGGGTTGAGTTTTGTGAAGTGGGACAGCTACAGCCCGATGCAGTTTGTAGGCCTGCGCAATTTCCAGATCATGCTCAAAGACAGCAGCTTTAAGATTGCCTTTTGGAATACTCTCTATTTTACCGGGTTGACAGTACCCTTGACCATCGTTGTATCGCTGATGCTTGCCCTCGCACTCAATAAAGGTCTGCGGTCTGTCAAGATATTTAGGGCAATTCATTTCTTTCCCCATGTGGCATCTACTATTGCAGTCGCTGTAGTGTGGCAGTTTCTCTACCACCCAGATATGGGGCCGCTCAACCAGTTCTTGCGCATGATTGGAATCACAGATCCACCGCGCTGGACTGCGTCAACCACTTGGGCTATGCCCGCTGTCATCATCATGAGTGTGTGGAAGTCAGCGGGTTATTACATGGTCATGTTTTTAGCAGGCCTCCAGGGCATCCCACCTCATCTTTACGAGGTAGCCACCATTGATGGAGCAACTGTGTGGCAGAAGTTCCGGTATGTGACGCTGCCGCTCTTGACACCAACTTTGTTTTTTGTACTCACCATGAACCTGATTTATTCTTTCAAGGTGTTTGACCAGATTTACATTATGACACAGGGAGGGCCAGGGCGCGCGACCATGGTGTTGGTGTACTACATCTACATGCAGGCCTTTATTAATCAGAACTTCGGCTATGCCTCTGCCATGGCGGCGGTTTTCTTCTTGATGATTCTGGGAGTGACCATTTTCCAGTTCCGTCTGCAGGAGAAGTGGGTCACCTACCTCGACTGAGAAAGGAGGAGCAGATCGTGGCTAAACGCCGCATCCTAGTTCTAATACCTATTTTGGTATCATCATTCTTGATGTTGCTGCCTTTTGCTTGGATGTTATCTGCTTCTTTGAAAACCAATATCGAAGTGTTCAAGTTCCCCATTGAATGGATTCCCCAGAATCCCCAGTGGCAGAACTATGTCACTATCTGGTCCAAGATCGACTTTGGGCTCTATTACTTCAACACAATCAAGCTGACAGTAATCATTACCATGCTCCAGCTGGCAACGTGCAGTTTAGCCGCTTACGCCTTTGCTAAGATTGACTTTCCTGAGAGGAACGCCCTCTTCGTGGCATATATCGCTACGCTGATCGTCCCTTTTCAGGTGATCATGATTCCGCAGTTCATCCTGTTTAGGAGGCTCGGGCTGGTAAACCGCCATTTAGCGCTGATTCTGCTGCAGGCGTTCAGCCCGTTTGGGGTGTTTCTAATGCGTCAGTTTTATCTCAGTGTGCCTAATGAGTTGGTAGAATCGGCTCGCATCGATGGCCTGAGCGAGTTTGGGATCTACCGGAAGATTATGCTGCCCTTGTCTAAGCCAGCTCTAGCGAGCCTCACGATTTTCACCTTTGTGTTTGTGTGGAACGATTTCTTGGGCCCATTAATCTATCTCCATTCAGGAAATCTACGGACAATCCAGCTGGGAATCAGAATGTTCGTTTCTCAGTATAGTGCCGAATACTCCCTTATTATGGCCGCTTCTGTATGCTCCTTGATCCCGGTTATTATCGTATTCTTGGCCTGCCAAAAATACTTTGTGGAAGGTATTGCGCTCACCGGCCTCAAGGGCTAATCCTGAAGTGGAGCAACAGTGAATAGGACCTGTCCGGCGGTCTTGGGCTGGTGTGCTGTGAGCACTAACCGGTAGAGATATTCCCCCCATACCGGCCGTAGGCGGGCATCCTCAATATGAATTTCTTCAACCTGGGGCAGTAGGTCTGCCCCTTTGTGTTTCATGACAAGCGGTATAGTTCCAGCCTTGAGCACGATTTGGCCGTCCTGGAGTTCTGGTTTCTGTGCCAGCATAAACACGAACTTCAGCTCATCCGTGTGGGCCAATTCATAGTTGTCTTCGATAACGACCCTCGAGACAACATCGCGGCGCAGCTCATAAGAGCGCAGCCAGCTTCTAACACCGGCCTTCTTGGGGTAAGCATCAGTTATATCGATAGTGATATGGGCAGCGTCTGAAGCATCTTGGAAGGATACCTTTCGCGCCTTGTAATCGCGTCCGGGAGCCTGCTCTACCCCGTTGATAATAGGGAGGTTGTGGTAGCCAGACTGCATAGTCCAGATCTCGTAACGTTTGTCGGAAAAGGTCTTGGCTGTGTAAGTCTCAACACCTACGTCAATGATGAGCGGCTGTCCTTGATAGAAAACGATACAGCTGCCCACATCATTGTGGTTGTGGTTCTCGCCGTTGTGTCCGCCTTTAGCAGCCAAGAAAAACCCTTCTCTAGGCTCCACCGACTCTCGCACTGTCACCACCTGCAGATCTTCCAGCCAATGATCGCGGCATGCTCTGGCCCGGGTTTCTCTGTAATTTGTGATTTCTCTATGGAGCAGCGCAGCTCTGAGAATACGGCCGAGGGAATAGGTTTGGGGAGCGAGCAGCCCATCTAGTCCTTGGATTCTGTACATCTGAGCACCTAGATCCATAAGTGCTTCGTCGCTGATGCTTTGACCATAGGAGAATAAAATGGGCCCATCGACTTCTGCCTTGGCACTGCCGTCAGCGAAGTTGACGAAATACTCGTCGGCAATATGGACCTTGTACATATACTGGCCCATCTTCTGAACAAGCTCTTCCGAAAACGGGTTGAACACTCCCTCGGTAAGTTCCCAGAGCATCTCTAGGCATTCGAATAGTGATCCGGCGCTGCGGCCCCAATAACTCGGCCCTTCATCACAGCCACCATCGGGAGAATAGATGGATAGATACTTGTCTAGACTGGCAAGTGCCTTTGTGAGAGCCTTGGTGCGGAGTTCTTCGCTAGTCTCTATCATCAAGACGACCCGGAGGCAGTTGCCTGTCGTCCAGGGAACCCAGTTGCCTAGTGTGTGTCTGGTTTCTCTGAGGCCCATCCACCAGAAGTCGTCTCGGGTAATATAGGGTTCAACGATCCGCTGCTTTAGTTCCAGCAGTATTCGTTCATTAACCTCCGGAACGGCCTGTTCGAGAAGCTTTCCTACGAGAGCCCACGTCCAAGCCAAGAGGGTTCCTGTCTCAGCAGCGAAGAGGTCAATTACTGGTTCGTCTATCTTAGGCAGCTTATGGAAGGCTCCGTCTTTGTAAAACCAGTTGTGGTGGGCGGGCAGCACCCAGCTGGATTCCTCGCAGATGCACCATACTCCATTGATAATATCATCAAGATAAGCCCCTTCGCCTGTCAGCCATTCTGCCAGTACCAGCAGCGCCAGGGCTTGGCGGCGCTGAAAATAGGCAGCCTCATATCGAGATCGGTTACCGGTGCGAACGAAATCTAGGTACCATAGTGCCGGCAGCGTAGGCCAGGAAAAACTACAGTATTTTTCTGTAGCCATCAGAAGTTGCTCTGTAAACTCTGGAGATACATGCTCTCCTATAGGTACCTTTGTTAGTTTGGGGACAGATTTTACGCCGGCTTTCTGCCACAGTGTGCCCAGCATCATTTTCCTCCTGTTTCATAGAGCTTTGTCAGCGGTCACATCTTGGTGGCCGCTCCAAACCTTTTGGCTTGTGAAGGGTTCGGGTGGTGCACTCCAAAACTCATGAGTTCGTGGAAGCCCTAAAGGCAAGAGACCTGCAGTACAGAGGTAGGTGCTGGCTGTGGTTATGTATGGTTCGCCGATCTGAGGTTGGTGTCCGCAGAGGCCGATGGTCAGCCAGCCCTGATCATCGAAGGTGCCGGGCGCGTCCATCGTGCGCCTGATGACAGCCGTCAGCGCCGTTCTCACTTGGGCCGGCGTTAAAGGGGATGGGAGCTCATCGCGCAGGGCCATCTGCGCCAGCAGCTGAAAAGCGCCGAAGCGATAGGTCAAAGATCTGCCAAGCGGTGGGAAGCTTCCGTCGGGGGCAATCAGGCGCTCTTGAATGACTGCATAGCGCTGGGCACGCCGCACCGCTTTTTCATGCATTGCTTTGCACTCGGTGGATTCATCGGCAAAGACTTCGATCACATCGAGCAGCATGGGCTGGATCACAAAGCTGTTGTAATAGTCCCAGTGCAGCTCTGGGCCATCACCATATGTCCCGTCACCCAAATACCATTGTTCATGTTGGCGTACCGCGTAATCAACGCGGACGGGATCGTACTGCCCAGTTATCTTGAAAAGCGCGGCTTCAACCATCGCACTGAACAAGAGCCAGTTACAGAAGTAAGGACGAATCTGGCGGGAGCTGATGAACCCCTCTACGAGCTTGGTCTGAAGCAAGGGCTCGAGCTTTTCTAGTAGTTCGTTCGGTGCCCGCAGCACAGCATGGGCGAGAAATCCCGCATCCACTAGAGGTTGATCTCCATCATGGAAGTTGAAGCGGTCAGGGCAGGTGCTGTTCAGGCCCATTCGTAAGCTTTCACGGGCGAGATGCGCAAATTCGCGGCGCAGTTTCTCTTCAGGTCCATCAGTTGCCAGCTCCAACCAGGGAGCGATACCTACCAGTACCCGGGCAGTCGCCTCCAGGCTGGCATACTTAGTTCGAGGGCCTGCAGCAGGTAGGTTCTCTAATAGGGTTCCTGCGGCTAAGTGCTCCAGCACGGGGCGGGCGATACGTTCTAGGACTGTGATCCAATATTCTCGTTCATATGCCACAGATTTCCACTCCTATCTCTAGTTATTGAATCTATTGTCCTTTGCCAACTAATTCCCTGCTGCGAAGAGCGGTTCAGAGGTCAGACTTAGGACTGAGAACTCAGCAAACTTTAGACGGTTCAGATTTTTGTCTCGATCTGGTAAATTATTACCAAGGGAGGTCGAAACAGATGGTGTTAACAGCACGCCGCTATGGATTTCCAGACTTAGTTCGTATTCCCATGAAATGTGCACCAGGAGCGGGGCTGTTCCTAGTGCTGTCTACTCTACTCTTGGGTCTAGCGCCCACTCTTAAGGTCATGCTGACCGCAAAATTTATTGATACTGCCGTGGAGATAGCCGCGGGAAACGAACCGATAGAACGCATCTACACCGCGATACTCGGGATCGTGCTGCTGATCGCCTATCTCTGGCTGTCTAATGCATTGAGTAAGTTTGCTGTAAACCGCATGGAACTTGCCCTTCAGAGGACGCTGCGTACAGCGGTTACGGACAAAAGAGCCCGGCTGCAGTATGTCCATGTGGAAAACACTGACACCTGGGATCTGATACAGCGCGTTTCCGGCAGCCCAGAGCAGAAGTTTACACAGGCCTTTAACAACCTGCTGGGAATCCTGACCTTAGTACTGCAGGTTGGCGGAGTTGGGGCGTTGTTGATGGCGCAGGTCTGGTGGGCAGCCCTTGTTATTATGGCTTTCTCTATTCCTCTGTTCTATTTGGCAGTCCAAGGCGGCAAAGCCACCTACCAAGCAAGCCGGGAGGTAAGCAAGCACGGCCGGCGCTATGGATACCTGTCCGAGCTTCTTACAGGAAGGGAAGCAGCAGAAGAGAGGGCTCTCTTTGGCTATGGTGACTTCCTTAACGATATGGCTCATGAGGTATACGAAGAAGCCCGAAAGGTGGAGCTCAAGACACGCCTCAAGTGGTATCTGCGCATGAAGTCCGGAAGTCTGGTTACAGCACTCATCTCAATCTTGATTGTATTTGTGCTTCTGCCACCCGTTCTGCAGGGGGCGCTCTCAGTGGGAATGTTTATTTCCCTCATCAATGCGGCATTTAGTTTGGTGCAGACCATGTCCTGGCAGTTGACATCTAGAGTTGACCGCTTAGCGCAGGATCATGAATACCTCAAGGATTTAACGCAGTTCTCGCACCTGGAAGAGGAACAAGGTGCAGAGCTGCCTCCAACGCCGCAGGTGCCTAGCTTCGAATCACTGGAGTTCAGAAATGTACGCTTTAAGTACCCGGGTACTGATAACCTGGTCTTAAAGGATGTGTCCTTCAGAATAGAAGCAGGAAAACACTACGCGTTCGTGGGCGTAAATGGGGCGGGGAAGACCACAATCACAAAACTCATCTGTGGCCTATACGACCAGTATGAGGGCGAAATCCTTCTAAACGGCAGGAATATCAGAGAGTATTCGCATGCTGATTTGAAATCTATCGTGAACATGGTTTACCAGGATTTTGCCCGTTATTACATCACCCTAAGAGATAACATCGCTCTTGGTAGTGTAAACCGCATGCCCAACATTGACTGGGCTCTCGAGAAGGTAGGTTTAGCAGAAGCTGCGGCAAAACTGCCTCAAGGTCTGGACACTCCCTTGGGGAAAATCAAAGAGGGGGGACAGGACCTCTCCGGCGGTGAGTGGCAGCGGGTGGCTCTTGCCAGGGCTCTCGTTAACCCTGCCCCACTGATCATGCTTGATGAACCGACCGCTGCGCTAGATCCAATCAGCGAAAGTTGGCTTTACCAGGAATTTGGTGACCTAAGCAGTGGGAAGACCACCATCTTTATCAGTCATCGTTTGGGTTCGACCAAACTTGCCGACCATATCTTTGTCTTGAGCGATGGCCGCATAGTCGAACAGGGCAATCACGCCGAGCTGATGCAGCATAGGGGAATCTATGCGGAAATGTTTGATAGTCAAAGGAGCTGGTATCAATGAAAAAGGAGCTTTCTATACCGGCAATTCTCTTGCGTCTGCACGGCCTGATTTGGGCCTCGCTGCCTGGCTTTTTCGTTTTGCTAAATGTCCTCGCTGTTGCCCACGGCTTGTCATGGGGGCTCAACACTTTAGTATTTCAGCGGTTCTTTGATGCTGTCAATCAGGCAGTTACTGGCGCTGGCACACCATCGGCCATCTATTGGCAGCTGGCCGCTGTTGCAGGGATAACCTTCGGCGGTCAGATTCTAAATGGAGCACATAATTTCTTGACGAACATCTTCGGTCATAAGATGATGGGTTTTCTCAGTAAGGAAATATACCGCAAGGCGTCACGCCTGGATCCTATAGCTTTTGAAGACCCCGCCGTACTAGACGACATAAACAAGGCACATCAAGGTATGGGCAGCTGCCTACATATGCTGGCTGTAATACTCTTCATATTCACGACCTATTTACCCTACTTTCTCTTTATGGGTTGGTATCTCTACTCGGTAAAGCCATCTCTGGCCTTAAGCATCGTAATAATCTTTATCCCAGTTGCTCTGGCCCAACTCATCCGGACTGGAGTCTACACCAAATTAGAGGACGAATCGGCCCCCTTGAGAAGGGAATATGAGTACTATGAGCGGTGTATTTGTCATCGAGAGTATTTCAAGGAAACGCGCCTTCTTGGGGCTTTCACCTATTTCCGCAGGCTGTATCAAGATACATTGCAGATCATGCAGGAAAAGAAGTGGAAGGCAGAGCTGCGCACTGGCCTTTTGGAACTAGCTACGAGGGTTTTGACGCTGGTTGGGTACATGGGCGTTCTCTATATGTTGTTTGCCGCTCTTTTGCAGGGAGAGATCTCGGTGGGTGCCTTTGCGGCAATTTTCGCATCGGTGGACATGATGTTCGCCATGGCCGAGGAAGTCGTTGGTATGCACATTGGTACGGTGACACAAAACTTGGGTACTGTGCGCAACTTCCTGCGTTTTCTTGAGATCCCAGAGCGAACCGGTAAAGAAGTTGCCGTGGATCCTGGCAAGATCATCCTGGAAGGGGTATCATTCCGCTACCCTAATTCAGAGAAGGATGCGGTGTCAGATATTAATCTAGAGATCTATCCGGGTGAAACGTTAGCGATTGTAGGAAGCAACGGAGCGGGAAAGAGTACCTTGGTCAAGCTCTTAACGGGCCTTTACCTGCCGACAGAGGGTATAGTCCGTTTCGGAGGTGTTCCTACAAATGAGGTTTCACCTGACAGTCTGTTCAGGCGTACTTCGGCAGTGTTCCAAAAGTATCAGCGTTATCAGATGACTTTGGGTGATAACATCGCCATCAGCGAACCTGAGAAGGAGAAATCCAATGAACTACTGCACGAAGCGGCCCAAAAAGGTGATCTAGAACCAGACTCTGAGGCCTTCCCCAAAGGTTTTGAGACCATGCTGTCGCGTGAGTTCGATGGTGTAGACCTCTCCGGAGGTCAGTGGCAGCGCGTAGCTATAGCTCGAGGATTCTACCGCAACCACGACTTGATCGTACTAGATGAACCGACAGCTGCAATCGATCCTTTAGAGGAGACTTTGATCTATCGCAAGTTCGCTGAGATGGCCACTGACAAGACGGCTGTAATTGTCACCCATAGGTTGGGTTCAGCGCGTATCGCAGACAGGATTGCTGTCATGGACCAAGGCCGCATTGCTGCCATCGGTACCCATGAAGAACTCCTTCGTTCAGGAGGTATCTACGCTGAGATGTATCACGCACAAGCCAAGTGGTATCATAGAGAAAGCCCTTCAGCTCTTTGAGCCGAAGGGCCGCTTTACCCCTTGTGCTAGGTGGCAGGGATGCAGATCCGCTGTCCTGGGAAGATTCTGTTCGGATTAGTAATTTGGGGATTGGCATTGATGATGGCCTGCAGAGACACTCCGAAACGCTGGGATATCAACCAGAGTGTATCTCCCTGCATCACCGTGTAAATGAAGCCTGAACAGTCAGCTGGTGGCATTCCTCCAAGCTCTTGATCAGGTATGCAGAGAACCAACCCTGGGAAAATCTGATCGGGATTGGTAACTTGCGGATTGGCGTTCAGCAGGGCATCGATGTTGATATTAAAGCGCTGCGCGATCAAATAGATGCTGTCGCCTGGTTGAACGGCATACTTAAAGGCACAGTTCGGCTGCTGAACTACCGCTTCGGGCTGAACAAGTGGTTCATAGTACTGACGCACATCGGATTTGGCGGTAGGGAATTTAAGATGTGACCAATAAACCTGCTCAGCATTGAAGTATCCCATCAGGATACACCTCCTTGACAGAGCTTTTCATCGTTATATGTTATTGCCCTGATAGGAAGCCGAAATAGGACCATCCAGCTATTTTGCCGCTAATAGAGGTTTACGTTTTCTTGCTTGAGCTTGTCCTTCCAGAGAGAGCACAGCTCGTCGAGTTCCTTAGAGTAGTCGGTTTTGGCCTCATCCTTAGAATACGCGAGGGTATCTAAGACATCGAACGCAAAGCTCTCAGGGCCGTACTGTTTCCAATCATTCTGCAGTTCTTTGTAAGGTGCCGAACCCATCTCGAGCTGAAACCTAAGGCGGTTAATCATGCCATTTAGGTTTCGGGCAGGTACCAGCAGACACTTATCGTTAGCTGTACAGCGGATTATCAAGACACCCATATCTGGTTTCATCTGTTTATACAGTTCTTTTAGTTCCTTCTTGCGTGCATTCATGGTCGGAACCTCCAGTTAGTAGAGTAGTGATTTAGTAACGTACTAATTTAGTGTACGATTTTTCTACTGCTTAGTCAAGCCGGGGAATTTTTCTACCAAAACACATCTTGACCTTAACGTAACGTTAAGGTTTATCATGAAGATGCAGGAGGTGAGGAAATGCAGTATACGGTCAAGCAACTTGGTGACTTAGCTGGGGTCAGTGCGCGCACCTTAAGGTACTACGATGAGATCGATCTCTTAAAGCCATCGGCTGTCACCGAGGCAGGATACAGGCTGTACGGGCCAGATGCGGTAGATCGTCTGCAGCAGATTTTGCTCTACCGAGAGATGGGCATGGGTCTAGATCAGATCAAGCGGATCATGAACGACCCACAGTTTGACCTGAAAGAGGCACTATTGTCGCATCGAAAAAGCCTTCTGCAGAGAAAAGCCCAGCTCGAACAGCTCCTTGAGACTGTGGAGCGGTCACTCGCGGGGCTAGAAGGGAGAATACACGTGACTGATAAGGAAAAATTTGAGGGCTTCAAAAAGCAGCTTGTCGCGGACAACGAAGCTAAGTATGGTAAAGAGGCAAGGGAGAAGTACGGCGATGAGGCGGTCGATGCAAGCAATGCCAAGCTGATGGGTATGTCGCCGGAAGACTGGGAGAACTTCAAGAAGGTTGAAGAGGAACTCATCGAGACACTACGGGCCGCCATGGAAGAAGGGGATCCAGATAGTGATCTCGGCCTTAAAGTCGGAGAACTCCACCGACGTTGGCTGAGTTTTACATGGCAAAGCTACTCGGCGGAAGCGCACCGGGGGCTAGCTGAGATGTACGTTGCTGACGAAAGATTCAAAGCTCATTATGACCAGTACAGCCCGGGTGCAGCAGAGTTCTTGCGGAACTGTATCTTCGCCTATACAGAAAAAAAGAGGGGTTAGCTTTCGAGCTAACCCCTCCAAGTTTTTGAGTGGTGCTTTTACCGTTTTTCTCTAGTAGAGAAGGTACTGAACCAGACCGCTCCAATCAGTACGATACCAATGATCAGGTCAATAATATAGGCGTTGGTGCCCATTAATACCAGGCCATTTCTTACTACACCCATGAATAAGGTACCGATGAACGATCCGGCAATTGTACCAACTCCACCGAACATCGAAGTACCACCAATAACCGACGAGGCGATGGCAGTCAGCTCCATGCCCTGCCCGGCGGTAGGCGTTACACCACGCAGGTACGCCATCTGGATAATACCAGCCAGAGCCGCCGACATGCCAACCAAAATAAAGGTGATAATTCGGACACGCCCGGTGTTAATACCAGAGAGCCGAGCAGCTTCTTCGTTGCCACCAGTAGCGTACACTTTGAATCCGAAACTAGTCTTGTGAAGCAAGAAGGCAGCCAAAGCTGTAATTCCTAAGAACCACAGCGCCGGTACTGGCAGATTGAAAAAGGTGCGTGCTCCGGTAACATTATAGAAGGAGTTGGGCAGGCGAACGGATGCAGGCGCACCGCCGGAGATGACCAGGGCCAAGCCCCGGTAGATCATCTGTGTTCCAAGAGTCACAATA
Source organism: Bacillota bacterium (assembly GCA_012521295.1). Classification (GTDB taxonomy): domain Bacteria; phylum Bacillota; class Limnochordia; order Darwinibacteriales; family Darwinibacteriaceae; genus JAAYMS01. Next base: position 73,376 of record JAAYMS010000160.1, on the reverse strand, counting down.
AAAGGCGGCAGTCCACCCTTAACTGTGACAAAACCATTAATTCCGCCAAGAACCGCTCCCATGAGCAGCCCTATCAGGCTAGCGAGCCAGATATTTAGGCCATTTTGGAAAAGGATCGCCACAACCATACTAACGGCGGCAAAGGTTGAACCCACCGACAGATCGATGTCATTGCCAATAATGAGCATGGTCATGAACATCACAATCAGGCCGCTGATTGAAACCTGGCGGAGAATGTTCAAGATATTAGGTACTGTCAGGAATGTATTAGTTACTACAGAGAAAAATATGCAGAGGCCAAAGAAGGCTATCAAGACCCCAACTTCTCTTCTCGATCTCAATGTCTTTAGCAGATTCATACTTACAAACCTCCTGCCTACTTTTGTACAGCCAGGGCCATTACCTCATCGGTGGAGACTTCCTGTGCTGGGAACTCGCCCTTAACTTGGCCATTAGCCATCACTAATACTCGGTGACTGATGGCCAGTAATTCCTCTAGGTCCGAAGAGATTACTATCACCGAGAGGCCTTGTTCGGCCAATTCTTGGATGACTCTGCGAATCTCCGCCTTGGCACCGACGTCCACACCCCGGGTAGGTTCGTCAAGAATGAGAACCTTCGGGTGGGCATTGAGCCAGCGTGCCAGCAGGACTTTCTGCTGGTTACCACCACTAAGGTGCCTAATGAGATGGGACACTCCTGGTGTTTTGATCTGCAGCTGCCTTACAGATTCTTCGGCGACTTCCTCAATGCGGCGGTTGTTCAAGACCCCGGCCGTTCTGGTAAGGCGATCAATAATGGCAGTACTCATGTTCTGCCAGACCGACATATCCCAGAATACGCCAAGATTGCGCCGATCTTCGGTCAGATAGCCAATTCCATGGTTGATGGCTTCACGTGGGTTTCTGAATCTGACAGGCTTTCCTTCAAGCTCAATAGTGCCGTTGTCTGGCTGTTGTAAACCGAAAAGAGTAGTGGCAAGCTCAGTACGTCCCGCTCCCTGAATGCCAGCGATACCCAGGATTTCTTGTTTGCGCAGGTCGAAGCTGATATCCTTCAGGCGGAGTTTCTGCTGACTCAAGTTGCGCACCCGCAGCACGACCTCGTCTTTGACCGAGCTGGTATCGGGAGGGGGCGGCAGCGTAATGTCGCCTACCATCATATGGACAATTTCATCAATGCTTGTATCTTTCGTATCCTTGGTTGAGACATGGCGGCCGTTACGGAGCACTGTTACTCGGTCAGTGATTTCCATCAATTCACTGAGGATGTGGCTCACAATCATGATTGTAGTTCCTTCGGCCTTCAGCTTGCGCAGCACCTCAAAGAGGGTTCCCACTTCGCCTGGAGTCAGGGCAGAGGTGGGTTCGTCCATGATGATGAATTTACTCTTAGTAATAAGGGCACGAGCAATGGCCGTCAGCTGCTTTAAGGCAACACTTAAGTCTCCCACAATGGCGCGAGGATCAATGTCCTGGCCGATTTGACGGAAGACTTCTGCAGTCTGCTCTTCCATTAAGCTCCAATTAGGCTGGCCGAAGCGATTGGTGATCAACCGCCCCATAAACACGTTTTGTGTGACGGTCAGATTATTACACAGCGGGATTTCTTGGTGAACGATGGAAATACCAAGTCTTTCTGCTTCAACTGGATTTCGCGGGGCGATAGGTGTGCCCTGCCACAGAATTTCACCAGAATCTTTTATGTATATGCCACCGGTGATCTTAATGAGCGTGGATTTTCCTGCACCGTTTTCACCGATCAAACCGTGGATCTGCCCTTGGTTAATAGAAAAAGAAACGTCATCTAGAGCTTGCACTCCACCAAAACGTTTGCTGATGTTTCTGTAGCTAATGAGAACGTTGTTTGCCATAGAAAAATCCCCCTTTCAGAGGAATGGAGAGCGTGCTGAGATAAGAATCTCAACACGCTCCAACCGGGCTAAACCCGTTTATTCCGTATATATTATCTATAACCCTTCTCCGCCAATTCTAGTACTTCTTGAATGTTGTCTTGGCTTACGATACCGGCACCGGTGTCAACATTGGCTGGTGCGATGCCGTACTCATGATAGAGGTACAGAGCCAAAACTGGGTAGAAGCCCTGGGTATAAGGCTGCTGGTCGATTACGAAAGCAGTGTAGCCTTCGAGAATGTTGTCGATCGTTGTTGGTACGAGGTCCCAACCAGCGGAGATTACCTTACCTTCGAGGCCGAGGTTGCGGATAACTACACCGTGAGACTGGGTGTTAGCGTCCACACTGATGATGGCCTTTGCATCTGGGTTAGCGATGAGGTAGGTTTCGAATACCGCTGCGCCTTGGGTCAGGTCAGGGCTGGTCTGCAGAACGGTGTACTCGATATCGGTCTGATCAAGAATGTCGCGAACACCTGCGAGGCGCTGTGCCAGGGAGGTGTGACCGAGGTCTTCTACACCGATAGCGATCTTACCGCTGGTACCGATCCGGGCAATCAGGTTGCGAGCCAGAGCTTGGCCAGCAGTGAAGTCGCTCTGTCCGACATAGGCGAGACGAGGGTTATCTGGGCCTGCGTCAGCGTTGGTTGCGATGACAGGAATTCCTGCATCGAGTGCCCGCTGTACAGGTGCATCAAAAGCTGTTGGGTCGGGCAGAGTAGAGATGATGCCGTCGACACCAGCTTGAGTTACGTTTTCCATGATATTGACCTGTTCAGCAACGTCAAAGAGGCTTGGGCCTGTGTGGAACACAGAAATCTTGACGTTTGGATCAAAAGCATTGATCATCGCGGCTGCGTCTTGTGCACCCTTGACGAGCGGAATCCAGAAGTCAATGGTAGCACTGTGGGTAATGATTGCAAACTCATATTCCCGTACTTGTGCAGCAGCGCTGAATGCGCCAGCAAGAAGAAGAACTAAGGCCAACGAGAGAACTAACAGTCTGCGTTTCATGGTGAACCTCCTTAAATAATTAGTTGTGTGTTAGAACAAGTTCTACCAAGCAGAGACTCCTTGTTCAACCACCTCCAGAAGTTAAATTTTTCAACTCCTGTTTCCCTATTTTATAATACATTCGACACCTCGTCAACTCCTGCCCCTTGATGGATTATTTCTAGATGAGGCAGAATCTACCGACCCCATGTTGACTCTCTGTTTTGTTTGTGTTAAAATCACCCTCGAAACAGCGGTTTTTTATCTAGACTCTTGAAAACGATTTCAGAGATGGTTCTCCGAGCCAGTCCCGCATAAGTAACCAACGCCACCATATTTCGACTACTCCTATTCTGAAAACTATCTAGACAAGAGCCTTCCCATTAATTCATGCCTATTCCCATTCACCCCACGAAGCTGAGAACTCCGTCCTATCCTGATGAATTTCACGGTACAGCCGAAGCAATTCGTTATTTCAGTAATTAGTTGCGACGACCGCGAACTGTTCGACGGTGCGGCTTCCCATGGTGATTGAATGGATCGAATCAGGAGTCCATGCGCGTCTTGCTGAGGGGCGCTTTAAGTAAGGTACAAGGAGGATCAGCATGCGTAATCTAGCGACACAATTTGTCCGGGAAGTACGCTTAACAGGAGGTTTGCTTGCAGACCGGGCCAAGGTAGTGCGGGATCAGGTGATCCCTTATCAATGGAAAGCACTCAATGACGATGTCCCAGGCGCTGAGCCAAGCTATGCTATCGAGAATCTGCGCATCGCTGCCGGCGAGAAAACTGGGAAGTTCCGCGGAATGATCTTTCAAGATAGTGACGTCGCAAAGTGGCTCGAAGCCGTTGCCTATAGCCTCATGGCTGAACCTGATCCTGAACTTGAGGCAAGAGCCGATGAGGTCATCGATCTTGTTGGGAGGGCGCAGCAGAGCGATGGCTATCTAAACTCGTACTATACTGTCATGGCCCCTGATAAACGCTGGACAAATCTGCGGGATCACCACGAGCTGTACTGTGCTGGCCACTTTATTGAGGCAGCAGTGGCGTACTATGAGGCGACAGGTAAAGATAAGCTCCTCCAAATTATGTGCCGCTTTGTGGATCACATCAATGAAGTCTTCGGCCCAGAGGAGGGCAAGAAGCGCGGTTATCCGGGACATGAAGAGATTGAGTTGGCGCTTATAAAGCTATATCGAGTAACGAAGGACCCGAAACATCTGAAGCTTGCCCAATTCTTTATTGAGGAACGTGGAAGAAAACCGCATTATTTCGACATCGAAGCAGAAGCCCGCGGTCAGAATCCAGACGATCCTTGGTTTAACGGCCACCGATATAGTCAATCACACCTGCCTGTACGAGAGCAGGAGACAGCAGAAGGCCACTCGGTAAGAGCAATGTACCTCTATACCGCAGTCGCCGATCTCGTACTTGAGACTGGTGACAAAGAGTTATATGAAGTATGCAGACGGCTGTGGGATAATGTGACAAACAAGCGAATGTACGTTATTGGCGGCATAGGTTCTCAAGCTCATCACGAAGGTTTTACCATTGACTATGATCTGCCTGGTGACCGGGCCTATACTGAGACGTGTGCTGCCATTGGGCTTGTCTTCTGGGCTCAACGGATGCTTCAGATCGAGCCCCGCCGCGAATATGCTGATGTGATGGAGCGGGCCCTCTACAATGGTGTGCTCAGCGGTATGTCCCTCGAAGGAACCAAATTCTTCTATGTGAACCCGTTGGAGGTAGATCCTGCTGTAGCTGCTGCCCGTCATGATCACCATCATGTTAAGACTACTCGGCAGGAGTGGTTTGGGTGCGCATGCTGTCCCCCAAATATTGCCCGCCTGTTGGCTTCGGTTAACCAGTACATCTACAGCACCAGGGAGAGCGACGTTTTCGTGCACCTGTTTACTCAAGGCGAAGCACTGTTCCAAATCGGCGAAGCCGAGATTAGGCTCAGTCAGATCACAAATTACCCATGGGATGAAAATGTAATGTTTGTTGTGGGTGTAGTGGACCCGCAGACATTTACTCTCAACGTCCGGCTGCCGCAGTGGTGCCGGGCACCAAAGGTCAAGGTGAACGGTGAGGACATCGAGAGCCTTGAAGTCGTAGACGGCTATGCCAGAATTGAGCGGGCCTGGTTTAATGGTGACCAAGTGGAGGTTTGTTTCCCGATGCCGGTAGAAAAGGTCTGGTCTAATCCAAGAGTATCTTACAGCGCCGGCAAGATCGCTCTGCAGCGCGGGCCGATTGTGTACTGCTTCGAGGAAGTAGATAATGGGCCAAATCTCTCTCAAATCTACATTTCGGCCGATGCTGCTTTTACGGTGGGCAAAGACGAGCAGCTGGAGCTGCCCATCCTCACAGGGCCTGGATATAGGCGAATAGTATCTGACGAAAGTCTTTATACCACAACTCGGCCTAAGGTAGAGGGCGTAGAGTTGAAGGCGGTACCCTACTTCGCATGGGACAACCGTCAAACAGGCGAAATGCGGGTTTGGATGAATGAAGGGTAAACACGGGGAAGTGCCCCCGTGTTTTCATCTGACTCTACTTGGAAAAGGAAGGTTAAAACCGAAAAAAGGAGAATGAAATTACTTAAGGTTTTGCGGAAGGGAGAGAATTGTGATGGAAAGCCCAAAGTATGTTATTGGGGTCGACTTCGGCAGTGATTCGGTGCGGGCATTAGTTGTCGATGCCCTGACTGGCAAAGAACTTGCCGATGACGTAGCTGTATACAAGAGATGGATTCAGGGTCTGTACAGTGATCCAGCGGCAAATCAGTTCCGCCATCATCCCCTCGATTACCTAGAGGGCTTAGAAGAATGCATCACCGGTGCCCTAGCAAAGATTGGCCCAGATGCGGGTCAGTATGTGGTCGGAATTGGTGTCGATACCACTGGATCTACACCAGCACCGGTTGATCGTAATGGTACTCCCTTAGCTTTACTGGATGAGTTCAAAGAAAACCCCAACGCCATGTTCATTCTATGGAAGGATCACACTGCTATTAAAGAAGCAGATGAGATCAACCATTTAGCCAAGACTTGGGGTGGCGTAGATTATACCAAGTATGAAGGCGGGATTTATTCGTCAGAGTGGTTCTGGGCGAAGATTCTCCATATTCTCCGGATCGACCCAGAGGTTCGCGAGGCAGCCTATTCGTGGGTTGAGATCTGCGACTGGATTCCTGCCGTACTTACTGGCACTGAGAATCCGGATGTGATGAAGCGCAGCCGCTGTGCCGCGGGGCATAAAGCTATGTGGCATCCTGAGTGGGGCGGGCTGCCGTCAGAAGAGTTCCTGGTTAAGCTTGATCCCCTGCTTCAGGGGCTCCGGGATCGTCTCTTCGAAGAAACTTATACTTCTGACGAAAAGGCAGGCGGGCTCACTGAAGAATGGGCAGAGAGACTTGGCTTGCGCCCGGGTATTGCTGTGGCTGTTGGTGCCTTTGATGCCCATATGGGTGCAGTAGGAGGCGGTATTGCGTCTAATACCCTGGTTAAGATCATGGGTACCTCGACCTGTGACGTCATGGTAGGTTCAGAAGATGAAGTAGGGGATAAGACAGTCCGCGGTATCTGTGGCCAGGTCGACGGTTCTGTGATACCCGGTATGGTCGGCCTTGAGGCAGGTCAATCTGCTTTTGGTGACGTATACGCCTGGTTTAGAGAAATCCTATCCTGGCCAACTGAAGTGCTTGGGCCTGAAATAGGTTTGACTGAGGAGCAGCAATCAGCTCTTAAAGATAGGATCTTGGTGCGGCTTACAGAAGAGGCAGCCAAGATTGATCCAACAGATACCACTGTGTTGGCGCTAGACTGGCTCAACGGAAGGCGTACTCCCGATGCCGATCAGAAGCTTAAAGGTGCTTTGATCGGCCTTACTCTGGGAACTGACGCACCCCGCATTTTCAGGGCATTGGTAGAAGCAACAGCCTTCGGCAGCCGGGCAATTGTTGATCGCTTCCGTGACGAAGGCCTGACCATTGACGCTGTCATTGCCCAGGGGGGCATTCCCAGCAAGAATGATTTCGTGATGCAGGTTACTGCGGATGTTCTGGGTATGCCGATTAAGGTTGTCCGTTCTGCCCAAGCAGTAGCATTGGGTGCTGCCATGTTTGCTGCTGTTGCAGCCGGCGTATATTCTGATGTCTCTGCAGCTCAGAAAAGCATGAGCAGCGGCTATTCTAAAGAATTCCAACCCAACCCTGAGATGGTTGAGCACTACAACCGGCTGTACAAGGAGTATCTCAGTGTGGGCAGCATCTTGGGGGACACTCTCCGCAACCTGTAATCAGAGGAGGTAACTAGAATGCTGCAGGAACTCAAGCAAATAGTGACTAAAGCCAATCAAGAGCTGCAGCACCGTAATCTTGTAATCTACACATGGGGTAACGTGAGTGGAATTGATCGGGAACAGGGTCTTGTCGTGATCAAGCCCAGTGGTGTGGCATACGATGAGCTCACTCCCGACAAGATGGTGGTGCTTGATTTGGACGGTAATGTGGTTGAAGGGAGCCTGCGGCCGTCATCAGATACCCCCACTCATCTGGAGCTGTACCGTAGGTTCCCAGACATCGGGGGAATTGTTCATACTCATTCTCCTTGGGCAACGATTTGGGCTCAAGCGAAGAGGCCGATTCCTTGTCTAGGAACCACACATGCTGATTATTTCTACGGGGAGGTACCTTGTACCAGGCCGTTGACTAAAGAAGAAGTTGAGGAAGAATACGAACTTAACACTGGCCGGGTGATCGTAGAACTGTTCCAGAACAAGGACTATAAGGCGGTACCAGCTGTACTGGTGGCTGAGCATGCTCCATTTACTTGGGGCAAAGACCCTGATGAAGCTGTCCACAATAGCGTCGTTCTCGAGCAGGTGGCTATGATGGCATACCATACGACCGTTTTAGCAGGAAGCTCTCAGCCTATCTCGCAGCATGTTGCCGATAAGCATTACTTGCGGAAACACGGGCCAGGTGCCTATTACGGTCAAAATTAGTTTTTAAGGAGGTATTTGTATGGACCTTAATTTAAAGAAGTTTGAAGTCTGGTTTGTCACCGGAAGTCAACATCTCTACGGTGACGACACTCTGCGTCAGGTAGAAGACCAGGCTCAACAGATTGCGGCGGCGATTAATGATCATCCCAAGATCCCAGTAACAGTGGTGCACAAGGCTGTTCTAACTCGCTCAGCCGATATCCGCAACCTCATTGCTCAGGCCAACGCTGACAACAACTGCATCGGACTTATCATGTGGATGCATACATTCTCGCCAGCCCGGATGTGGATCAGCGGCCTGAACATGCTGGCTAAACCGTATGTCCACCTCCACACCCAGTTCAGTCAGGATATTCCGTGGTCTGACATCGATATGGATTACATGAACCTTAACCAGTCGGCCCACGGCGACCGGGAGTTTGGCTTTATCAATACGCGCCTGCGTAAGGCCCGCAAAGTGGTTGTAGGCCATTGGAAAGACGAAGAAGTCATTGAGCGGCTCAATGTTTGGATGCGCGCGGCTGCTGCCTGGCAGGATGGTCAGGGTGCGAAGATTGCCCGCTTTGGCGACAACATGCGCGATGTAGCGGTTACCGAGGGTGACAAAGTCGCAGCCCAGATCCAGTTTGGTTATGAGGTAAATGGCTATGCACTGGGTGATTTAGTCGAACGCGTTAATGCCGTAACTGACCAAGAGATCGCTCAACTGATAGAAGAGTACGAGGCTTCTTACACTCTCACCGATAGGGTGAAAGAAGGCGGGCCCGCTCGCGCTAACCTGCTGGAAGCCGCCCGCATTGAACTTGGCATGCGCAAGTTCCTAGAAGAAGGTGGTTTCAAAGGATTTACCACCACCTTTGAAAACCTAGTCGGTTTGAAACAGCTGCCGGGCCTTGCAGTTCAGCGCCTAATGAAGGATGGCTATGGCTTTGGTGCGGAAGGTGATTGGAAGACAGCTGCTCTGCTGCGTGCTGCCAAAGTGATGGCAGTTGGGCTGCCGAAGGGCACCTCCTTTATGGAAGACTATGTCTATCACCTTGATCCCGCTGGAATGCGAATTCTTGGTGCTCACATGCTTGAGATCTGCGAGTCTATCGCAGCCGACAAACCTGTTCTCGATATCCAGCCTCTGGGAATTGGCGGCAAGGACGATCCTGCCCGCCTGCTCTTCGAAGCACCTCCAGGGCCAGCGATCTGTGCATCAATGATTGATTTAGGAAACCGCTTCCGGATGATCGTCAATGAAGTCGATACCGTTACATCGCCCGAGGATCTGCCTAAACTGCCTGTTGCTCGTGCTCTCTGGGCACCGAAACCCGATCTGAAGACGGCAGCAGCCTGCTGGATCTTAGGCGGCGGCGCTCACCACACCGTATTCAGCCAGGCTTTGACCACTGAGTACATCGAAGATTATTGCGAAATCGCCGGTATTGAACTGGTAGTCATCAATGAAAATACCACCGTAGCGGACTTCAAAAACGAACTGCGCCTGAACGAGATTTACTACCATCTCGCGAAAGGTATCTAGGGACCGGAGAAAACGCGGATTATACCCCAGGAAAATTCCTGGGGTATTTTGTAACTCTTGTAAAGAAGGTGTTCCAAGATGGGGAGGATTTGCTGAATATTTGTTGAAGGGTATTTGGGAACCTTCCCGGTAACGTTCCCGGAAAGATAAAACACCAGATGGAGGGGATACATTTTGGTAAAGCCTCGCAGTGGAACGATGATTTTGGAGCATGATTATCGGATTGGTGCAATTGATGATCGTTTGTATGGCTCATTTATTGAGCACTTGGGACGGGCAATATACGGAGGCATCTATGAGCCTGGCCATCCCACTGCTGACGAGAATGGTTTTCGGGAAGACGTAGCGGATCTTGTGCGTGAACTTAAGGTGCCGGTTGTACGTTACCCAGGCGGTAACTTCGTATCTGGCTACAACTGGGAAGACGGAATTGGCCCTAAAGAACAGCGTCCGCGCCGCTTGGAGCTGGCCTGGCGTACTATTGAGACCAATGAAGTTGGTGTGAACGAATTTGCGGACTGGGCCAAAAAAGTCGGCACTGAAGTCATGATGGCCATTAACCTTGGTTCCCGGGGCATCGATGCAGCACGTAACATCATCGAGTACTGCAACCATCCTGGCGGTACATACTGGAGTGATCTGCGCCGCTCGCATGGATACGAAAAACCTCACAATTTCAAGCTCTGGTGCTTAGGCAACGAAATGGACGGGCCATGGCAGATTGGCGCTAAGACCGCTTACGAGTATGGACGCATTGCTACCGAAGCGGCAAAGGTGATGCGCCAAGTTGATCCTTCCATCGAATTAGTAGCGTGCGGCAGCTCCGGCAGCGGTATGCCCACCTTTGCTGATTGGGAAGCAACCATTCTAGACCTTGCCTACGACTATGTCGATTATGTCTCGCTGCATACGTACTACGGCAATCGCGATAACGATACACCCAACTTCTTGGCACGTTCCCTTGATATGGACGAATTCATCCACTCTGTGATTGCCATCTGCGACTATGTTAAGGCTAAGAAACGCAGCAAAAAAACCATCAACCTCTCGTTCGACGAGTGGAACGTATGGTTCCATTCTAACGACGCTGACCGTCAGATCGAACCGTGGTCTGTCGCTCCTCCACAGCTCGAAGACGTTTACACCATGGAAGACGCTCTGCTTGTGGGCAGCATGCTGATGAGTTTGATGAGACGGGCGGACCGGGTGAAGATCGGCTGCTTGGCTCAACTGGTAAATGTTATTGCTCCGATCATGACCGAAAACGGCGGAGCAGCATGGCGTCAGACGATCTTCTATCCATTTATGCACGCTTCTATCTATGGCCGTGGAACCGCACTTCTGCCGATTATCAAGTCAGACAAATATGACAGCAATGACTTCACAGATGTACCTTACCTTGATGCTATGGCAGTCTTAAGCGAGTCTGAAGAAGAGATCACCATTTTTGCTGTCAACCGTGACTTGGAGCAGGCCATGGATTTTGAGTGCGAACTGAGAGGCTTCACTGGCTTTGCAGTTCAAGAGCACATTGTGTTGGAACACGAAGACCTGAAGGCAGTCAACACTGCTGCGAACCCAGATAATGTTACCCCACATAATAAAGGAAACGCAGCTGTTGAAGATGGCAAAGTCAAAGCTGTATTAGGCAAAGCTTCTTGGAACGTGATTAGGTTGGCAAAAGTCAACCGGTAACCAGCAGAGAAGGAGTTGGTGGCCGTGACCCATTCGAAGCTGCGAGATGTGGCAGAGAGGAGCGGAGTTTCTATCTCTACCGCATCACGCGCTCTCAATAATCGGGCCGATGTCAGCCCAGCAACGCGAGCCCGCGTCTTAAGAGCGGCAGAAGAATTGGGTTATGTCCCCAGTTCCTTGGCAAAAGGCCTTTGGTCTGGAAGCACCAAGACGGTAGGAGTAGTTGTTACGACCATTTCTAACCCGTTTTATGCAAATGTGGTAACGGGAATCGAAAGCGTGCTGGACCGAGAGGCATACAACATAGTGCTCAACAGCTCCCACGAGGATCCAATGCGCGAGCTGCGTGCAGTTAGACTTCTATTGGAGCAGCGGGTCGATGGCATCATTCTAGCCCCAGTTGCCAGTGAGCCCACCGCTGTTGAGTATCTTGAGAAGAACAAGGTTCCCTATGTCCTGGTGGGGCGCAGAGCACGTAATGTAGAGGTTGATCATGTGGTCTGTGATGACTACAGCATCGGAGCGCTGGCGGCGGAGCATCTCATCAAGAGAGGCCACAAACGCATCCTGTTCATTAACTCCTCGCAGAACTATAGTGCCCAACTCCGCCAAGAGGGTTTTTGCCAGACTCTCTTGGAGGCGGGCATTGATCAAGGGCCTGAATGGGTCAGGCCGGTACGGATTGGTCAAAGAGTCGAGGAAGTTCTTGGCGCGGTACTCGATGAGGGGCTCAATCCCACTGCTATCTTCTGTTTTTGCGATCAGATGGCTATTGATGCTATGCGCGAACTGAAGCGGCGGGGGGTCCGCATCCCAGATGATATAGCTGTGATGGGCGTGGATAATCTTTCAGTGGGTGAAATGCTCGATCCCCCACTCACCACAATTGATGTGCAGAACAGTCAGATGGGAATCGGAAGTGCTCAGATTCTACTTCGGAAGATGCAGCAGCATGACGGTTATTCAGAACAGATCAACCTTGTGCCCAGATTAGTGGAACGAGCCTCAACATAAAACTCCAGGAGGGAGATGGCAATGGCGAAAGCTGTTCTCAATGGCGATCGTATCCTTGGAACAATTCACAGAAACATTTACGGTCATTTTTCCGAACACCTTGGATACTGCATCTATGGCGGTATCTATGTCGGGCCAGACTCTGATATCCCTAATACCAATGGTTTGCGAAATGATGTACTCGAAGCACTGCGAAATATGAAAATTCCGGTATTGCGCTGGCCAGGCGGTTGCTTTGCCGACGAATACCACTGGAAGGACGGAGTTGGCCGAAAAGAAAACCGGCCAAGCATGATCAATACCCATTGGGGCGGTGTCGTGGAGAACAACCATTTCGGCACCCATGAGTTCATGGAGCTCTGCGAGCTGATTGGTGCAGATCCTTACATCTGTGGTAACGTGGGCAGCGGTACTGTTAAGGAAATGTCTGAGTGGGTGGAGTATATCACCTTCGATGGTGAATCGCCTATGGCGAATTGGCGCAAAGAGAATGGCCGTGAACAGCCTTGGCGCCTGCCATATTTCGGAGTGGGCAATGAAAACTGGGGCTGCGGTGGCCATATGCGGGCCGAGTACTATGCTGACCTATATCGTCACTATCAGACCTATGTACGCAGGTACGGGCCTCATAAGATATACAAAATTGCATGCGGCCCCAATACTGATGACTACCACTGGACCGAAGTACTGATGCGTCAAGCAGGACGGTTTATGGATGGGCTCAGCCTCCACTATTACACCGTACCAGGTACCTGGCAGAATAAGGGTTCGTCTACCGATTTCACTGAGAAAGAGTGGTTCATCACTCTCAAGAAAACTCTCTACATGGATGAACTGATCACCAAACACTCGACCATTATGGATCGCTACGACCCAGAGCAGAGGGTTGGCCTTATTGTTGATGAATGGGGAACTTGGTACGATCCTCTCCCAGGAACCAACCCAGGCTTCCTCCAGCAGCAGAATACGCTGAGAGATGCATTGGTGGCAGGAGTTAACTTCCATATTTTCCACAAGCACTGCAGACGGGTCCATATGGCGAACCTTGCTCAGCTTGTGAACGTACTCCAGGCAGTCATTCTCACCAATGGCCCTGAGATGATTCTCACTCCGACTTACCACGTATTCAAGATGTTCAGCGTTCATCAGGATTCCGAACTGCTGGATTTGACCTTCAATAGTCCTGAGTATATCTACGAAGGGGAATCCATTCCGGCTGTGAGTGCTTCTGCATCGAAAAACGCCGATGGAGAGGTTTACATTTCACTGTGCAATTTGGATCCGAACAATGACCATGAATTCACTTGTGAGTTGAGAGGAATCTCAGTGGAGAAGTTATCAGGAGAGATCTTAACATCAAGCAAGATCACTGACCATAATGATTTTGACAAACCGGATGTGGTTAAGCCTGAAGCTTTCGACAGAGCAAGCATCACAGATGGGATTCTCCAGGTTTCCCTGCCGGCCAAGTCAGTAGTAGTGATTAAACTTTCGTAGACAGAGCTTCATCTTCATCAACCGCACAGCGTGTCCGAACTATTGGACACGCTTTTTCCATTTTCTAGTTCTACCACAGAAGGCTCGGCCATATGCTGTCATAGGCAGACAAACACTTAAGGGGGAGTTCCATGCGGCTGGGCCTCTCATTTGTACGGCAGAACATTATGCGGCGGGTCTTGTTCAGTTTATTACCGATTTACTTGTTCTGCATCTACGCTTTTGGCTGGCGCATCCTGGTGATGCTGGCCTGCGTCACACTCTTTGGAGTCGGAACTGAGTACGCCATCCTGCGCTCTATGCAGGGTTCAGCCCCAGTTCGGATGCCAGAAGCTGTTCTTGTCAGCTGTGCTCTGTATACCTTAGTACTACCGCCGGCAGTGCCGCTTTGGACCGCATGTCTCGGCATTGTCTTTGGTATCCTGTTTGGCAAGGGCGTCTTTGGCGGATTTGGCAAGAATGTGTTTAACCCAGCGCTTTTGGGTAGGTGCTTTGTTTTTATCAGCTTCCCTTCTACCATGACTGTCAATTGGTCAGAACCGTTCCGAGGCTTTCCGGGAGGATTGATCCGCTACAGCGGTGGGGTGGATGTGCTGACAAGTGCAACACCTTTAGTGCAGGCTGCTGGGGAGGAGCTCTCGCTGATACAGCTTTTCTTTGGCCCCATGCCAGGTTCGGCTGGCGAGATCAGTGTGTTCTTAATACTATTGGCAGCTGTGTACCTTGTGCTGACCAGAACGGCATCACTAGAAATCATGCTGTCAGGGGTAGGAGCTTTTTTTGGCCTGAGTACCTTGTACTCTCTAACAGGAGCGGTGGTGGCCTCGCCACTTATAAGTCTTTTTTCGGGTGGTGCTCTCTTTGCTCTAGTTTTCATGGCTACAGACCCTGTTACTGCACCGGCCAATAAGACAGCAAAAATCGTCTACGGCCTCTTGATTGGTTCTTTGGCTATTACAATCCGCACCTTTGCAAACTTCAGAGAAGGCGCCATGTTTGCAGTCTTATTGGGGAACTCATTCGCACCACTCTTAGATCTTCAGGTGAAGGAATTCATGCAGCGGAGAAGGGAGGCGGTGTGATGAACAAAGACGGGCATCTCTACAGTATAGTCTTTACCTTTTTTCTGACAGCATTCTTTACTGCCATCTTGGCCGTTACTCAAGCAGTGTATCTTCAGGTGATCACGGCGAATGAAGCAGATGTTCATCGGCGCGCTATACTCAAGGTGCTCAACGTACCTGATGATTCGTTCTTTCAGGATTTTGCAGCCAATGTGAGTCAGCAATTCCTAGGAGAGTCGGCCGTCTATGTAATCTACAATCCTGATGGAACGCCGCAAAGCTACGCCTTCCCCATGAATGGGCAGGGATTATGGGGTGCGATCAAAGGCTACATCGGTGTATCGGCAGACTTCAGCGAGCTCTTAGGCTTAGAATTTGTAGAGCAAAATGAGACCCCGGGGTTGGGCGGCCGTATCGATGAAGAATGGTTCAAGGCACAGTTCAGCGGCATAAGAATTACACCAGGCCAACCCTTAGTCTATGGCGAAGGTATTGATGCAGTTACAGGTGCCACATCGAGCTCGAATGCGGTTCTCGGCCTCCTCAATAATACCCTAGAGGAAGTCCTTGCGCTCCAGGAGGTGCTCAGTCCATGATCAGCGGTGCACAGCTGAAGGCATTGGCCAAGCGGAATATCTGGGATGAAAACCAAGTGCTCCGCCAGATTCTCGGTATCTGTTCGATGCTGGCAGTAACTAATTTGCTCTCTAACAGCTTGGTGATGGGTATTGGCCTCATCTTTACCGTTTCGCTGTCGAGCTGGACCATCTCGCTTCTCCGGCAGTGGATACCTCACAGAGTGCGCATGATCGTTCAGACACTGATTATTGCCTCGTATGTGATCTTCTTTGACATCATTATCAAGGCAAACCTTCCAGAGATCAGCAGATCCCTCGGGCCTTATGTAGGTTTGATCATTACAAACTGCATAATTATGGGCCGAGCCGAAGCATTTGCTCAAAGCAATCCGCCGCTCTTGTCACTGTTGGATGGGTTCTTTGCGGGTGTGGGGTATACAGTTGTCTTAGTAGCGGTGGCCTTTATTCGAGAACTCTTAGGATTTGGAACCATCTTTGGATTCAACGTCAATTTCTTAGCCCTCGAAACCTGGACTCTGATGGTTATGCCCCCAGCAGCTTTCTTCATAATCGGTGTCTTCATCTGGATACTCAACATCCGGTCTCAGGGTAAAGTGAGTGGAGGTGGCAGAAATGGCTGAAGCACCAGCGATCAGCCCAATTGTTATTCTCCTTGCCTCGGTCTTTACCAGCAACATGGTCTTGAGCAACTTCCTGGGGATGTGTTCTTTCATCTCGATATCGTCAGAATACAAGACCGCTTCTGGTTTAGGGGCGGCGGTGGCCATGGTGACCACCATTACAACGGTACTTAACTGGCTGGTCTACCGTCTGATTATGGTACCTTTGGGCCTAGAGTACCTGCGCTACATCATTTTCATCGTGGTGATCGCCGCAACGGTCCAGATCATTGAAATGGCCCTTGACCGCTACTTTCCAGAACTCCATATGAAGCTGGGCGTTTTCTTGCCCCTTATCACAGTAAACTGTGCCATATTCGGTGTGAGCCTCTTTATGGTGATCCGCAGCTACAACTTTGTGCAGGCACTATTTTTTGGTCTAGGTAGTGGGCTGGGGTGGTGGCTTGCCATCTCTGCTCTGGCTGCCATCCGCATGAAAATCGCAAAGAATAAGCTTCTGCGAGGGCTAGACGGCCCTGCAATCACGTTTATCATTACGGGCATCATGGCGCTGGCCTTTGTAGGGTTCTCTGGCATCTTTGTAATTCAATAGGGGGTGGGCTGGTGGAAATCCTGCTGACAGTAATCAGCATTTCTCTTCTGGGGGCAGCACTCGCTGCAGTGGTTGTCTTGGCCGACCTCAAACTCAACGACTACGGAATTTGCGCTATTGATATTAACGATGGGCAGCGGGTTTTGTCAGTAAAGGGCGGTTCCACGCTGTTGGCCAGCCTTTCAAGTCAAGACATTTTCATCCCCTCGGCCTGTGGTGGCAAGGCTACATGCGGATTGTGCAAAATTAACGTGTTAACTAATGTAGGCCCGGTGCTCCCTACGGAGGAACCCTATTTGACCGAGGACGAGATCGGCGAGGGAACCAGGCTGGCATGCCAGTTGAAGGTCAAGAATGATCTAAGAGTCTTCATCCCTGAAGAGTTATTTAGTATTAGGCGTTACCGTGCAAAGATTCTAAAGATTACTGACCTCACTTACGATATCAAGGAATTTCGTTTCGAGCTCTTAGAACCGCAGGCGATGGAATTTGCTCCTGGTCAATATGTTCAGGTCGATTCAAAACCCTATGATGGTGTGGAAGAGGTCGTAAGCCGAGCCTATTCTATCTCGTCGCTTCCTTCCGAAAAGGGTGTCCTGGAGCTGATTGTCCGTTTAGTCCCTGGAGGTGTATGCAGCACGTTCCTGCACAAGCATGTGAAAGAGGGAGATGAGCTGACTCTCTCTGGCCCCTTTGGAGACTTTTATCTGCGCGAAGGTGCTGACGAACTGCTTTTCATTGCAGGGGGATCAGGCTTGGCCCCGATTAAGTCCATGGTCCTTGATATTCTGAAAAAGGGTCTGCCCAAACAGATGACCTTTTTCTTTGGCGCAGTAAGAAAGCGCGACCTCTACTATGTGGATTTCTTTACTGAGCTTCAGGAGAAGTATCCGAACTTCCGCTACATCCCTGCCTTATCTGATCCCGGCCCCGATGATGATTGGAATGGGGAAATAGGTTTGATAACCGAGGTAGTGGCGCGCCATGTGAGCGATGGTCAGAATAAGCACGCTTATCTCTGCGGTAGTCCAGGCATGATTAACGCCTGCGTAGATGTGCTCACGAAGATCGGTATTGACGAAGAACGCATTTTCTACGACAAGTTCTAGGGGGGACTGGTTATGAAACAAGGGCCGGATCTTATGCGGGTGGAAGAAAACATGCGCACGGGCCCATTGGCTTCCCACGGTTTCATGGGCACAGATACTCGCAGTCTAGCCGGGATTCTGTACGCTGACCGGCTTAGGCTAGAACGCTTAGGCATTACCAAAGAGGAATTGGCTGGGCGGATGCGTCACTTCACTGAACTCGGGAAGGCACAGCTTGGCCAGGCCATAGTTGTCGAAGGGAAATACCGGGTAGAGACGGTGGAGCATAAGGGCAGCATTGTTTGTCCGTTTGCCCATAATTATCAGGCGAGCAAGTGCAACACCCGCGTAACCTGCCTTCAGACAGGCAGAAGCGTTCTCTGGTCAGATCTGAATCTGCATATGATTGAAGAACACGGGTTTTTCGAAGGGTACGGGGCGAGGTTTAGGCTGGATCCCGAAGAACTGGCGGATGTTTTGGGACTAAACCCAGTGAGGTGATGGATGTGCATCCACTAGACTTTGCTATGGCGATGGAGCTCGAAGGAAAGGAGTTCTATCTGAAGCAGGCGCAGAATGTGGCGGGTTCCCAACTTGAGCACCTGTTCAGAGCGTTAGCCGACGACGAAGAAAAGCACTATAAGTTTGTGAAACAGATGAAAGAGTCGGGGCTGTATGACCTCGAAGAAACTACGATCCTGACAATGGCTGACAGCATATTTGCTCAGCCTCTAGCGAAAGGAACCAAAATACCAGAAAGCTATCTAGAGATCTACGACATGGCCATTGAGTTCGAAGAGAAGGCGATTGAGCTTTATCGAGACTTAGCTGCAAAGGCACAGAAAAGCAAGGAGAAGGAAGTATTTATGAAGCTCGCAAAAGAAGAAGAAACCCATAAAACGATTCTCTCCAAGCTGCAGGAACTTCTCCGACGTCCTGAAGAATGGTATCCGTATCTTGATTTGGGGTAAAGAAAAAAGCCGCGGGTTTTATCTCGCGGCTTCCTGATTAATTCGCATAGTTAGACTGATACGTTCTAACTCAGGTTCCACACTGAGAACCTGAACGTCCACAATATCACCTACTTGGACAATGTCCGTGGGATGGCGTACATAATCATCGCTGAGCTGGGAGATGTGGACAAGCCCAGCCTTTTTTACGCCGATATCCACGAAGGCACCGAAGTCGACCACGTTCTGGACTGTGCCCTTGAGAATCATGCCAGGTTTCAAATCGGCAATGGTGAGCACATCGGCCCGGAACAGCGGTGGGGGGAGCTCATCCCGGGGATCTCGGCCAGGCTGGCCGAGGGCAGCAATAATATCACGCACTGTAGGCTCACCGGCACATAGCTCCTGTGCCACTTTCTTGGGATCCAGCCCTTTGAGTTGGCGGCGGATTTCTTCTAGGCGCTCAGAATGCCGCATATCTTCTGGAGAGGATCCAATTTGAGCTAAGATCCTCCGGGCAATATCATATGATTCGGGATGCACTGCGGTGTTATCAAGTGGTTCTACGCCAGAACTGATCCGCAAGAACCCGGCGCACTGTTCGAATGCCTTGGGCCCGAGCCCCTTCACTTTCTTGAGTTCTTCTCTGGCCGAAAAAGAGCCATTGGTTATGCGGTGTTGTACTACTTCGCGGGCTACTCTCGCTGACAAACCTGAAACATAACTCAAGAGCGCAGCAGAGGCAGAGTTTAGTTCGACTCCGACGAAGTTAACACAGCTTTCCACCACTGCATCAAGGGTGCGGCTGAGCTCCTTTTGGTTTACATCATGCTGGTACTGGCCTACACCAATCGACTTTGGTTCAATCTTAACCAGTTCTGCCAAGGGGTCCTGTACTCTGCGGGCGATAGATACGGCTCCCCGCATGGAGATATCCAGCTCAGGAAACTCCTCCCGCGCCAGTTCAGATGCTGAATAGACAGAAGCACCGGCTTCATTGACTACCAGGTATTTCAGATCCTGCCCCCGCTTCTGAATAAGCTCAGCCACAAGCTGCTCAGTCTCTCGGCTGGCGGTTCCATTACCAATTACAACCAAGCTGACTTGATGCCTGTCAATCATTGCGTTCAAGATTGACAGGGACTCTGCCCACTGCTTCTGCGGCTCATGAGGATAGATTGTCGTATACTCTAAGAGGACTCCGTATTCGTCCACTGCTACCACTTTGCAGCCTGTACGGTAAGCAGGGTCAATACCCAGCACTCGATAACCGCGTACAGGAGCCTGCATCAGTAGGCTGCGCAAATTGGTAGCGAAGATTTCGATGGCATGGGCCTCGGCTTTTTCCGTGAGAGAGCTGCGGATATCCCGCTCGACACTTGGGGCAAGTAGGCGTTTGTAGCCGTCAGCCCACGCTGCTTCGATAAAGGGGGCCGAAGGCGAACTGGGATTAGTGATCAACTTCTTGCTTACGAGCTGGAGAACTCGCTCTTCATCGACAGATAGCTTTACCTTCAGCACGCCGAGACGCTCGCCTCTGTTAATGGCTAAGATCCGATGTGGAGGTATCTTGCGCACTTCTTCCGTATATTCGAAGTACATCTGAAACTCGCGAGCGTTGCTGTCTGTTTCTGGATCCACGTTCAGCGACGAATTGATAGAACCGTAGTCATACGTAAACTTCCGCACCATCTGTCTAATTTCTGGCTGATCAGTGATGTGCTCAGCTATAATGTCCTGCGCACCTTGGAGCGCTTCCGAGGGGGAAGTGACTTCTTCGGTAACAAATTGCTCAGCTAAGATAACAGGATCTTCCTGACCCTGCTTAAGGAGCATTTCGGCAAGAGGTTCGAGGCCTTTTTCTTTTGCCATCGACGCCCGTGTGCGGCGCTTCGGCCGGAAAGGCTGATAGAGGTCCTCGATTTCCTGCAGCGTAACAGCAGCATTAATTGCTGCCTCGAGCTCCGCAGTTAGCTTTTCCTGCTCTGCAATCAGGCGCGTAACTTCCTCTTTGCGCTTTGCCAGGTTGCGCAGATACTCCAGACGATCGGCGAGGCCGCGGATCTGCACCTCATCTAACTCCCCGGTCGCCTCTTTACGGTAGCGGGCAATGAAGGGAATGGTATTGCCTTCGTCAAGGAGTTCCACAGTATGGCGAACTTGACTTTCCTTCAGCGACAGTTCTTGGGCTAATTGCTTGATAATATCCATATTAAGCCTCCTACTTCCCTAGAATACCAGAGACCAGCTTCACCTGACAAGCAGAAGGAACAAAGCCTGCCATGTGGAACCTTTTCAGAGCGAGGTGATTATGTTGCTCGTTGAGTATAATACGGTAGCGGGCCCGGCAGAGGTGGTCCTAATCGAAAAGAAATCGAAGTTCATTGCAAAAGTGCGGCCCGTATCCAGCGCTGAAGAAGCAGAGGCGTTCATCGAAGAAGTCAAGAAAGAACACTGGAACGCCACCCATAACTGTCCTGCTTATATTATCGGAGTGAATCAGAGTATCCAGAAGTTCAGTGACGATGGGGAACCCAGTGGAACAGCCGGAATGCCCATTTTAGAAATGATGAAGGCCTATGGGATAGTTGATGCGGCCATTGTCGTTACACGGTACTTCGGCGGTACCTTGCTCGGGAGGGGCGGCCTGGTTCGTGCCTATGGTGGAGCTGCCAAGGCAGCGCTTCTCGAGGCTGGTATCGTGCGCATGCTGCCCGCCACCCAAGTTCGAGTGACAGTAGATTATGGCATTTCCGGAAAGGTTCAAAACGAACTGATTAATGCAGGTATAGCAATTACCGATACCGAATACATGACAGATGTAACCTATGTTCTTCGCCTCTTAGAAGGCGAAGAGCAGCGGGCTGAAGATTTAGTCCGCGAGGTAACTGCGGGAAACTATCTCTGGGAAGTCGAAGGTGAGTTTTACCACCCTATCCCGATAAATCCCGATTGATATGGAAGGAGCCTATCATATGCAGAAGCGGCAGGTGAACCTGCTGATCCTAGTTATCCTTATACTGATTGTTGGCCAGACAGTGTCGGCGCAGGAGTTCCCAGCGCCAATAGGGTATGTCAATGACTTTGCCCAGGTCCTCGATCAGCGCAGCCGAGCCCAGATCCAGGTTGTGGCTGAACAGCTAAAGGAGGAGCAGGGCATCGAGTTGGCAGTCGTCACCCTTCAATCGACTGCTCCCTATGATCCCACCGAGTATCGTACCCTCTTATTCGAAGCATGGGGAATTGGAGGGCCTGAAGACAGCGGGCTTCTCATTCTTCTATCTTTAGATGAAGGAGCCATTGAGGTGGAAACTGGCTACGGCCTAGAAGCGATTCTTCCCGATGGCAAGGTTGGAGCCTATTTGGACATTGCAGTTGAGGAATACTTCGTTAACCGTCAGTTTGGCCCGGGCCTATCCTATTTAGCTCAGGCTTTTAAGGCAGAATTAGCTGGAGAAGAATTCGCCAAGGCAGAAAAACAGTCAGACGAATCGCTGGGCGATTGGTTCATCTCCTTCGGTATTTTTATCTTAATTGTTATCCTTCTGCGCCGCGCACGTTTCTATCCTCCTGGTGGGGGGATGGGCGGTGGAAGTGGGCGCAGAGGCCGAACAGTCATAGTGCCGACCGTGCGTGTGCCCCGCTCTCGGGGAGGCTTTGGCGGTGGCAGCCGCGGAGGCGGTTTTGGTGGTTTCGGAGGCGGCCGCAGCGGAGGCGGCGGAGCCAGCCGTAGGTTTTAGGGAAACAAAGGGAGGGGAAGAAAATGAAAAAGTCAACTGTAGTATTGATTGTCATTGCACTGATCGTAGTCCTGCTTGCCCGCGGTGCCGTATCTCAGTACAATTCTTTAGTTGCACTCGAAACAAACGTCGAATCCCGCTGGGCTCAAGTGGAAAACCAAATGCAGCGCCGAGCCGATCTGATTCCTAACTTAGTGGCGACAGTCAAGGGCTATGCAGAACATGAAGAGCAGATTTTCACTGATATCGCTGATGCCCGTGCCCGCCTTCTCGGTGCCCGCAGCCCCGAGGAACAGATTGCAGCCAACAATAGTCTTGATATGGCCCTGGGGCGGTTGCTGGCTATTAGCGAAAACTATCCGCAGCTCAAGGCTGATGCCAGCTTTAACCGGCTGATGGACGAATTGGCGGGAACAGAAAACCGCATCGCTGTAGAGCGGATGCGGTATAATGAGGCTGTGGAAGTCTGGAACCGGACCATTCGCCAGTTCCCCACAGTGATTCTGGCTAGTGTATTAGGTAAGCAATCAATGGCTTTCTTCGCAGCTTCCGAAGCAGCACAGCAAGTTCCTCAAGTACAGTTCTAACTGCGTTTCTCAGATAGAACCGATTCATAAAGCTTTACAAGCCGACTGGCGGTTGCGGTAACACTATACTGCTCCGCCTGTCTGCGCGCTTGCACGCTGAATTTTTGCATGAGTTCTGGCGACTGCAGGAGAGTCAGGGCTCCTTCGGCGAGGGCCTGAGGTGTCGGTTCTGTTAAGAAGCCGGTTTCACCATCGATCACTACGGCGTTAGTACCGCTGGCGTCAACAGCGACGATGGGTAAGCTGCCGGCCATGGCTTCTAAGGAGACAAGCCCCTGCGTCTCAGTCTGAGATGCGAACATAAAGAGATCGGCTCCCAGGTAGGCGGCTGCCACCTCGTCAGCATCAAGGGCTCCGGTGAAGTATACTTTATCGGCCAGCCCTAAGTCTTTTGCCTTCTGTTTAAGTGGCTCCATCATAGGCCCATCTCCGGCAAAGACAAAGACCGTATCAGGGCGAGTTTCTTGGATAATCTTGAAGGCATCGATCAGCATTTCAGGGCTCTTTTCTTTACTTAACCGGCCCAAAGACAAAAGCACAGGCTGTTCGGGCGCAAGCTGCAGCTTGCGTCGGAGCCACATCGGATCGGCGTCTTCATATGGGTCTAGGTCTACCCCTGTTGGAAGGGTTGTTACGGGCGTCTTTAGGTCGTACAGCTCCAGAATCATTTCCTTGGTGGCATCTGTTGGAGTAATGATGTGGTCACATCGGTGGCAGTACCACTTCAGGAAGTTGATCACTACTCTTTCGGTGGCCTTTCTGGGAGCAGGCACGTAGTGAAGATATTCTTGGTACACAGTATGATGGGTAAAGAATAGCGGCACGTCAAGCCGCTTAGCCAACATCGCCCCTAACTGACCTGTCAGAAACGGAGCGTGGGTGTGGATTATGTCAACATCGAGCCTGCGCAAGAGCCGTTCGGCGCGAATTGAGATCGGAATCGGCAGAAAGTACGAAGGATGGGTGGGAGCTGGGACGGAATAAAACCGAAACACTTTCTTCGCATACGGATCGGATTGCTGCTCGATATGCTTGCTGAATTTCTTGCCATAATAGAACGGCGCAAAGATATACACTTCATGGCCCTGCTGGGCCAACCCCTTGGTAAAACGCTGCAGTGAGCGGACGACTCCGCTCACGTAAGGTGCATAACTATCTGTAAAAAATGCGATTTTCATAGCGGCCTCCTTAAAAGCCAAACAACGCCCCTGGCAGTAGGGACTGTTGCTCGCGCAGTTCCCGCAACCGCTCGTGATCTACCTGAGGAATTGTCTCTAAGAGAAAGTCCAACACTTCACGAGCAATCTCTGGATGAGCGGTATCTCCCCATATTACCAGCTTGTTCAAACTACCTGGGTGCTGTACACCATAGATTGGTTCACCATCAGGTGTTTTACCCAACTCCAACAGTACACCTTGGGACTGAAGATATTCAAAACGCTGATCATCCACAGAGAAAATGTCTGGCGCATCACCAGCGGCGATGAGAACTATAAGTTTCTGGTCCATGCCCATTGAGGGAAGGAGCTGCAGATCAATGTAGGTCGTAGTACTGGATTCGTTGAATTCCTCAACGGCCTCTGTTAGGATGGTATTGGACTCATACGTCAGGGTATCCATAACAACAATCTTCGCTCTGCCGGCCGCCGGATCCGGTGGCTTCGGCCAATAAACAGAAATCAGGATTATGGCAATAATCAAGACGGCGCCAGCGGCGAAGTACCACTTGGGCAGAGGCGGCGGTGGCCCATCACCTTTAGGTTTTTCCCCAATGACTACCTGTGCAACTTGTGGGCATCCTCGTGTGGCACAGCCACCTTTAGCTTTCCAGCAGTCAGCATGGTGTACCTTATGACAGCGAGGGCATTCGACGCACTCATCACCTTGGGCGAGCTCTTCTGCGCAGTAATTACACAGCGCACCTAAATGACGAGAGTCAGGCCCGATAACCTCAAGTTTTTCTTGCACTGTGACCACCTCCAATCTTTCTGTGATAAAATGTGGTATTATAATAAACATAACACAAGTTAGGGCTGGTGCCAATACTCTATGAAACAGGTAGAAGTATATACAGACGGGGCTTGCAGCCATAATCCAGGTCCTGGCGGATGGGGTGTGGTCCTGATCTACGGGCCTCATATCAAGGAGCTTTCTGGGTTTGAACCCCATACGACAAACCAGCGCATGGAGCTTACTGCAGCCATCAAGGGCTTAGAGCAGTTGAAAGAACGAACTAGAGTGCGACTATACTCCGACAGCGCCTATCTTATCAATGGGTTTACATTGGGCTGGATCGATAATTGGCAGAAAAACGGCTGGCGCAACAGCCGTGGTGATCCGGTCAGCAATAGTGACCTCTGGAAAGCCTTAATTGAACTATCTCGGAAACATGAAATAGAATGGATTAAGGTCAAAGGCCACAGTACAAACAAATGGAATAACCACTGTGACGAATTAGCCAGACAGGCTATTCGCAGAGGAACGAACTGAAGGGAGTATGGCTTTGAACCGAGATTTCCGCCAAATGGTAAAGGAAGTCAAGGAGATCACCTCCATTGACGGTTTTATCGCAGCGTGCTTAGAAATCAAAGAGAGCATGTTCTTCTATGAGCGCGATTTAGTGCTGGCGGCCTATGGAGCATCTGTAGAACTGTTGACTATAGGCGCTCTTTTCGCAGCCAGCCTTGAGGGCGATGAAAGTGCTCGGGAGGTCTATGAAGAAGTTAGTCAGGCTATTCACGGCTTGAACGAAGCACTGCAGAACACCCTCCTGCCGATAGATATCCAGTATTTAGGAGAACACTACGTACGCGGTGCTGGTTACGCTGCCGTACTGCGCCTGCCAGTTTATGGGCTGATGATGGAATACTACCGGAGCGGAATCTACGAAGATGCTCCATCTGTAGATGAGTTGATTCGCGAAGCACAGCAGGCTATTGCCCGCCGCAGCAGCGGTATAGATAAGCTGCTTGGGCTGGCTGGTGCGCGTATGCTGCGGGGTGAACACCTGCGCCCGATTTGGATGCATATATCTCATCCCCGCATCCGGATTGTGCTCTCTGGCCTACAGACAATGGTCAATAATTTCAAGGTAGCCCCATATTTTGGCTTTCCTTTTGAAGACATCGCCACCGAAAGACAAAAGCGTACCAAGGTGGGCAACAACGTTGTAGTTGATCTTGGGGCTTTCCGCAACTTCCGCAGAGAGATTACGGGCTATACCGATCTGCGCATTGTCTTGGATCAAGATGAGTACGATCTTTTCTTTGAAGAGTTGTTCGTCAATCAGGCACGTGGGCAGGTGCCTGCTGTTCAGGAAGAACCAGATCCGGTTGTCGTCAATATCCTCTTGGCTGTACTAGAGGCTCGGCTCGTGAATCCGGATTTGGACGATAAGTTCGTGGTTCAGGCGGCTGCTCTGCTTGGGGAATGGAAGGTAAGGGAGGCTGCTGGCGCTGCAGTTAAGCTCTTGGATGCTCTGCATCCTTGGGACCCAGAATTTCAGCCTATTTTGGAACTGCTGCGAATTCTGGATTCGAGAGCCGTGGCTGCCATGCGGCAGTATTTTGACCGCAGTAAAGACGCGGCTTTGGCGGTCATCTTTGCTGAGCTTCTTTCGCAAGGGACTAAGGGCAAGCGCAAGCTCGCTTTGCTTTCACATATCTTCCAGGAGCTGAAGTGGGGAGAGGGTAAGGAAGAGGTGGCCATGGCTGTAGCCCGGTTTGGCGGGCCTGATGCAGAGGAACTGCTCCAGAAGGCTCTGGCCGATCTCTCAGAAACGGACAGCAGATACCGGCCATATCTCGAGCGAGCAGTTCAGTATATCCAAGGAAGGGCGACCTCAAATGGAAAATCACGTCATTGATCTGCGGAGTGACACAGTAACTCAACCAACCCCGGCCATGCGCGAGGCGATGGCCATGGCTGAGGTTGGAGACGATGCCTACCGGGAAGACCCAACGGTGCAGCTTCTCGAGCAGACCGCGGCGTCGTTGTTGGGCAAGGAATCAGCCCTGTTTGTGAGCAGCGGTACCATGGGCAATCTAGTTGCCCTTATGTCTCACACGCATCCTGGACAGGAAGTGATCCTAGAAGCCAACGCTCACATTTATTACTATGAAGCAGGTGGACTAGCCCGCTTAGCTGGCTTGACACCGCGCCTCATTGATACTCCAGATGGAATGATCAGACTGGAGCAGCTGCAGGCAGCTCTGCGTTTGCTGAATCTCCAGTTCGCACCGGCAGCTCTCTTCTGCCTGGAGAACACGCATAATAGAGCGGGTGGCTTAGTGCTGCCCCAAGAGGAAGTTGAAAAAGTGACTGCCTATGCGAAAGAGATGGGGCTGAAGACGCATCTTGACGGTGCGCGCCTCATGAATGCGGCGGTCTATCAGAACCTGGCTCCGGAACGCTTGGCTGAGCCCTTCGATTCGGTGATGCTCTGCCTGTCCAAGGGTCTAGCAGCTCCTGTGGGCTCAGTCCTGGCTGGGCCGGCGGATTTCATAGAAAAAGCCCGCCTAGTTCGAAGAATACTGGGCGGTGGGATGCGTCAGGCCGGAGTATTGGCCGCGGCAGGGCTGACCGCACTCACCGAAATGCCCAAGAAGCTGGCTGAAGACCATCGCCGAGCACGCAAATTAGGCGAGGGAATCAATAAAATCCCCGGGCTGAGAGTGCGGGGAGAAGTTCAGACCAATATTGTGATTGTAGACATCACCGCCGGGGACCTGGACAGCCACCGGCTGGTGGAGAAGTGGCGTCAGGTTGGAGTGCTAGCCGGTTTGGTAGAGTCCCGAGCTGTGCGCCTGGTCACGCATTACGAGATCACTGATGCCGATATAGAACAGGTGTTAGAGGTTACCGAGGAGATTATGCACCAGGCACGTTAGACGGCCTGGTTATTCTTTTTATTGCCCACTGGGCTGCTTCGCGCACGACTTCGCTGGGGTGCCCTGCTGCCGTCTGCTTGAGGAGCGGTAGTGCTTCTTCTGCACGCTGATTCCCCAGTACTATACAGGCATTGCGCTGCAGTACGTTTTTTCCACGCCAGGCAATGCTGGTTTCCCCAAAGATTTGCTGGTACTCATTCTTGGTTAGGCCCAAGAGTTCCATCAAGGGGAAGTGGGGGCCAACGATCGGTTCGAAGTCAGAGTGGCGGGATTTCTGGGCGGCTCGGTTAGCGGGGCAGACGTGCTGACAAGTATCGCAACCCCACAGCCTACTGCCTAACCGATCCCGCAGTTCTTCTGGGAATGTACCTGTCTTCTGTGTGAGGTAGGACAGGCACCGGCGGGCATCGATCAGCCCTGGCCCAATTAGGGCATTGGTGGGACAAGCTTTCACGCAGCGCAGATCACACTTGTCACAGGGAGGCCCTGTGTTTTCTGGCGAGGAGGGTTCGAGCTCCACGTCAACTAGGAGTTCGCCTAAGAAGACCCAAGAACCGTACGGCTGCACATATGCAGCACAGTTAGGGCCGATTATGGCCAAGCCCGACTGGGCTGAAAGGGCACGCTCGACCAAAGGTGTATCGTCGACCGCGATCAGCCACTCCCTTACGCCGTATTCTTCCTGTAGAAAAGTAATGAGGCGGGTGAACGCTTCTTTAAGAACCTTGTGGTAGTCGCGGCCCCATGCCGAGCGAGAAATGGTACCGTGCATCTTGGGGGCCGTTCCAGGATCAACAGTCCTATAAGCCACGGCAGCAGTGATGATGGACTTCGCTTTCGGAAAAGCTTTAGTTGGTGTGATGCGCAAATCTATGTCTGGTGCAGCGAACTGCGAGTAGCGCCCTTCATCTTGGGCTTCTTGCATAAACTCCTTGAGATATGTCTGGGGCTTAACATGGGTTACAGACACGGCGTCTAGACCGGCCTCCCAGGCAGCGCGGCGCAGCTTATCCATGCAATCACCACCCTATAAAAAACGGGGAGAACGTTTGTCCTCCCCAGATTCTCTGCAATAGGTTACATAGCAGCCTCCACCGATGTGATTTCGGGGATTTCGTGCTTGAGAATCCTCTCTATACCAGCTTTCAACGTCAGCTGAGACATGGGGCAGCCAACGCAAGCACCTGTCAGCCGCACGGTTACAACCTTGCTCTCTTCATCGACGTTTACCAGCTCCACATTACCACCATCAGCCTGAATAGATGGCCGGATCTTATCCAAGACAGCTTCAACGCGATCTCTCATCAGGACACCTCCTTGCCTTCTTCACTTATTTCTTAGTATACACCTTCTATTTATCATTTACAACAACTGGGGAGATACTAAAACCTAGTATTTTGCAGGATGTGCGGGCTGTTATTTAGAAATTAATAGTGGGCGTTCATGCCCTTTTTTCTACATTGTCCGAGATTCTTAAAGGAGCTTCAGAGCGATGACATGGACTGATTATCTCAGTGAGGCAGTGAGAACACAAATCAACTGTCGTGTGTTTGCAGCTTTTAATGCTAACGTCGACATGGTGATCAATGTTCGGCCTGAGGACGTGGCAGCCATTACCGCTGCCCATCCAGAACTCTTGGGGCAAAAGCATCACCGGGTTCCGGGCAGGCCGGTCAGCACTCCAGCACAGTTCCTGACTCTCTTAGAAGAATGCCTAGAAGCTGGTAAATCATACTACGATGTAGTCCAAGCGGAGCTGGGCGAGTGGTTCCTCCAATACTTCCCGGAACATACTGAAGCGATGGGAGGACAGGCAGGTATCATTGCTAATCAGATGGCTGCCCTGGGGGCTCAAGCTTATGTCTACAACCCGGTTCTATCGGAGCTGCAGGCAGAGATGTATGATCCAAGGGTTCGTTTTCCTGTACTCGAGCAGGGGCGCCTGCAGTGGGTGCCCATCCGCGAAGGGGTAAACAGTACATGGACCAAAGTCAACTATATATTTGAGTACCCCAAGGATGCCGTTTACCAGTTCGGAGATCGGACAGTAACAACTGTACGGGCTAACCGGGTGATTCTGGGTACCCGTAATCCTTTAGCCGCCATGGGCTTCTCTGAAGAAATCGAGCCATACTTGCCTGAAGTAGGTGCAGCGGTCGATGTTGGCTTTATGGCTGGTTATCATCACGGCCGCATTGAGGGCCGTGCCGATACACTCGAAGAATTTTTGGAACTCAGCCTCAGGCAGCACAGTGCCCTGAAGTCGCAGAATCCCGAGCTCAAGCTGCACTATGAATATGTGCCTATGACGGCTTCGGTTGAGGAAGAAGTCCTGCTGCGCACACTTGTACCGCGGTTTGATAGCTTCGGAATCAACGAGACAGAGATCATTCGAGTGCTTGATGCTTTGGGTTTTGAGGAAGAAGCAGGGGAAATTGCGCGGAACGAACGCAGTTTCAGCCTCTACCAAGGTGCCCTCGCCCTTTGGAGGGAGCTTGGAGTTCAAAGGATGCACCTGCATAACCTGGGTTATTACATCATTATTATCGCTAAGCCCTATCACGTCAGTCCGGAAGATGTTCGTCGAGCCTGTCTATTTGCTTCAGCGGTCAATGCGGTCAAGGCCAAGCAGGGAGGAGCGGTGCCCTACGATGCAGTTGCTCAGATGGCAGATATTCCTTTGTCCAGCATAGGATTTACCCAGCTTGAGTGCTTTGCAGAAGAAGCTGGAGCCGCAGGCTATCCTGTTGAAGAAGATTTTGTCAGGACGGGCATAATGGAAGCAGAAGATCACATTATGATCCTAGTCCCTGCCCATGTGGTGCCAAACCCTGTCAGCACAGTGGGCATGGGCGATACAGTTTCATCGTCAGCCTTTGCCGCTGAAGTATCTTTGGGACTAAGAACAGGAGGGCCGATTTGACACGACAAGAGCTTCGCCAAACGTATCGGGGACTCACGTTAGATCCTTTCCAGCAGGAAGCCGTCTCTTATATAGATCGGAACCAGTCGGTGCTGGTC
The DNA here is from genome assembly GCA_012521295.1 of Bacillota bacterium. GTDB lineage: Bacteria > Bacillota > Limnochordia > Darwinibacteriales > Darwinibacteriaceae > JAAYMS01. The sequence goes on along the minus strand of JAAYMS010000160.1, from coordinate 42,569 downwards.
GCCGCGCCGACCGGAGTGGGCAAGACTTTGGTGGCCGACTATGTCATCGAGAAGATCTACAAAGAGGGGGGCAAGGTTGTATACACCGCCCCCATCAAGGCCTTGAGTAATCAGAAGTTTAAAGAGTTCAAAGCCCATGTGGGCGAAGAGGCAGTGGGCATTCTCACCGGTGATGTGGTAATCAACCCTGAAGCCCCGATTTTGATCATGACAACAGAGATCTTCCGTAACATGCTCCAAGAAGACGTGGAGCGGGTACGGGATGTGCGCTATGTTATCTTCGACGAGATTCACTACATCGATGATCCGGAGCGCGGCAGTGTTTGGGAAGAAAGCCTCATCTTTATGCCTGAGTTTATGCGTTTCTTAGGCTTGAGTGCGACTATTCCCAATGTAGATCAGCTTGCAGGTTGGATTGAGAGTGTCCAGGGGCAGCCTGTGGCAGTCGTCAAACACTTCGAACGGGTTGTTCCTCTAAAACATGCCCTCTTTGAACGTTCACTCGGTTTTACTACTATTGGTAAGATCAAACGCAAGTACAGCAGTTTCCTTTCGCTTCCGAGACATATCCAGCGTACTAGCGACGCCATCGTTCCCACTACTCACTTAGATCTGATTGAGAAAACCAAAGATGACTATCTGCCCTGCCTCTTCTTCACTTTCAGTAGGCGCAAGTGTGAAGCGAATGCCCTGGAGCTGGGCGATAACTACAACTTCCTCGACGAAGAAGAAGTCCGCCAGGTTCGGCAGGTCATCGACGAGGTTATCCAGCGCTACCCACCCATTAAGAGTGAGCGCTGGCCGGCACTGCGCCGCCTTCTCATGAAAGGGATAGCTTATCACCATGCTGGGATGCTGCCCGGCCTGAAAGACATCGTAGAAGAGCTCTTCACAAGGCGCCTCATCAAGGTGCTCTACTGCACCGAGACCTTTGCTGTGGGGCTGAACTTCCCCTGCCGGACTGTGTGCTTTGACTCAAGCACCAAATGGGATGGAGTCAGTTTTCGCCCAATTTCCAACCGCGAGTACTTCCAGATGGCAGGACGAGCAGGGCGCCGGGGAATTGACGAGGTAGGGTACGTATTCACCATTGCCGATCTTACCTATTTCGACCCAACTCAGTTTCCGAGTATGAAGGAAAATGAAATCGAGCCTCTGAAGAGTCAGTTTTCCCTGACCTATAATTCCGTCGTGAACTTAATCAAGAACTACGACGAGAAAACCATTCACCGCATCCTGGGGCAGAACTTCGCTACTTACCAGGCATACGCAGAACAGGATGCCATTCAGATTCAGATGGAAATGGTGCTGGAGGAGTTAGAGCGCTTTGGGCCGCCTGTGTTCGATGAGCTGGTCCGCAAGCGGATGGCTCTCGAAGACCGCCTGGCTGTGGAACGGCACGGCAAGCTGAAGAGACGGTTGAAGTCCCAGCTGAGGGCGATTGAGCAGCGGATCGAGAAGATTGAGAGAGATTTCTGCCAGGGGCTCGACTCGCGCACATGCCGGCGCGAGCGGCGCATCTTCCGCAGGCTCCTAAATCGCTATGCTCGCTTAGTTGAACGGGAGCAGGGCCTCGATCCTCGTAACCGCTATCTGAAGGAATTTAACGACAAGCGGGATCTGCTCACTGCCTTAGGTTATATCGAAGGAGACAAGCTTACCGCTGCAGGTATGCTGGCCAGCCAGATTCACGGGCACGAGCTCTTGGTGGTTGAGATGTTTATGGAAGGCCTTTTCCACGCCTATACGCCCGAGGAGCTGAATGCAATCTGCGTTTCTATCGGTTACGAGCCGCGCAAGAACGAAAGCCGAGTCAAGCACAAGATAAATATGAGTCCGGTGCTGCGCCTTTATCATTTTCTCACGCAGATGGAAGAGCGCTACTTAGGTTACAGCACCGTAACCTTCAACGATCACATAGCTGCTCTGGCTTATCGCTGGAGTCACGGTGAACCGTTCAGCACAATACTCCAAGAGGCCCTAATTGACGAAGGCGACTTAGTCTTTGGTTTCCGGCGTGGTATTGACCTTCTGCGGCAGGTCCGCAACGCAGTCCACGAGGATGATCCAATCTTGAGTGCCAAACTGAAGGAATGCATCGCCAAAATGGACCGGGATGAGGTTTCGATTTGGCTGTAGAAAAGAGGAGTGGTTTTATGAGGGTGCTGCAGATCGTTCCGCCCCAATTCTTGGTGGATTGGCGCCGAAAATCCTTTCAGACTGAAGGCCAAAATCATCCCATCACGCTTCAGGCCTTAGCCGCTCGCATCTTGCGGGAAGGGGCCGTAGTGTACCGCGAGGATTGGGTGCTCGAAGCTGCTGCCGTATGGGAAGCAGTGGGACAACTCTCACCCGAATTGGAGTTTTTTGGCCCCATCGCTCATTACTCCGGGTTTGCCCAAGAAATCCAGTGGCTGATCCGCCAGATAGATTATGGTGAGCTGAAATGGGACGCGCTGCCCGCAGGGGCACGAACAGAAGTGGAACGGCTGCACCACTCTTACCATACGCTTCTGAAAGAATATGGCGTGTTGGACAGCCCCGGCCAGATTCGCACAGCGATTCAGATTCTGCAGCAGGGGCGGGGAACGGCATTCCTCCAGGGTTTCAGCCAGATTGAACTCATCGGGCCGCAGGAACTCTCGCCTCTAGAGCGGGAGTTTTTGAGCCTAGCTGCTCAGGGTAGGGGGTTCGTGGAACACGCCGCACTGGATCGAAGTGCCGCTGTGTTCGTTACCGCCGCCGTTGATCCTCAGACAGAGGTGGACGAATTAGCGGCCGCTGTCCGGCGCCAGCTGGAAATGGGGATCAAGCCTAGTGAGATTGGGGTGGCATTCCCGGAACCTCGGGAGTATGAAGCTCTTTTAATTCCCGCGTTTCGGAGATGGGGCATTCCGTGGAACATGCCCGCAGACACTCTAGCTGATCTGCCCATGGGAAGGGCTGTGGCCGCTCTCCTCCAGGGAGAAGTTGAAGGTTGGAGTAAGAGCCACCTCCAGCTCGTAACTACTCCCGGCTGGGGCCTGCCTTTTGACTTAGCTGATGAAGAACGCCGGGCGCTTCGCCTGGCTCCGCCCTTAGAAGGACTGCCCGCCTGGAGCGAATACTTGGGTGTCAATTCGGGCTGGGCGAAAGCCTTAGAGCTACTGCGCGAATTCAGCCAAATCTCTGTTACCCAATCTGTTAAAGAACATGCAGAAGCTCTGCAGCAGTTCTTAGCTAACTTCCCACTGGATAACTGGCCGGTGAAGGACTTTTTCCAACGTGCTGAACTTTTCAAGAGCTGGGATGCCCTGCAGTTTATTCTGGACGACCTAGCGTTGGCGGTTGAAGAAAGCAGCTTAGAACGCTTTGCGCAACTATTTACGCTGCTGGCGGAGAACTACCAGATTAACCCGGTGAGAACTCTAGCTGATCGGGTGATGGTGCTTCCCATTAGCCGGCTGGGCGCGGCAGGCTTCACCGCGCTGCATGTAGGCGGCATGATTCAGGGTGCTGTCCCTAAGACCGGGCGGCGCCACTGGCTGACTCGCCTTAAAGCAGTGGATGATGCCGAAACAGTGTATAAGCTGATCACTAACTCTGCCAAGCAGGTTTATTTATACTACCCCGAAACGGATCATGAAGGCAAACTGAACCTACCTTCGCTCGTCCTTCCTCCGGCGGATCGCCAGGTGCGCCGCAGTGAGACTGGTCTGGATAGCCCTAGCCGCCGCTCCTATTCCGTCAGTCATCCATCTGGCATTCTGCGGGATGAGACGATCCTTGAGCGAATTCGAGCGCGCATTCTAGAGGAGGGCCTGAGTACCTCTCAGCTGAACATGTATGCCCGCTGCCCCTATCAGTTTTTCTGCTCCTTTGTCTTAGAACTGCAGCCTTTTGAAGAGGAATCTCTGGAACTATCGGCCTTGGATGAAGGACGGATTGTGCACGAGATTCTGCAGCAGTTTTGGACAACCCATGCCCAGGGGCCTCTCCCTGATATTCCCGAAGGACAACTGGAGATCGAGAAGCTTGTTAGAGAGCACTATGAAGCGCTGTCCCTGCCGGTACCAGGACGTATGCTGAGGATGATGCGGCGTTTCATTCGTAAGGATCTGCAGTTGACACAGATGGGCTGGCGCCCTATCTACCTAGAGAAGCGCTTTGGAGGGCTGGAGATTGAGCTTCCCGCTGGGACGGTACAGCTGCGGGGAGTGATCGACCGGATCGACGTTGGCCCAAACGGGAACTATGTCCTTTACGACTATAAAACAGGGACCGGGCCAACTCTCAAAGACGTGCGCCTGGGTAAAGAGGTTCAGATCGCCACTTATCTATTAGCCGCACAGAAGTTGATTCCTCAGGCCGAAAACGTCGGAGTAGCTTACTACCTCACGCAGAATGCAAAGCGTATCGGAATTTTCCGCGATGATTACACCAGACAGCTCCTTCTGCGCAAGGGTGATAATTGTCTTGAACCCGAAGCCTTTGCCCGTCAGCTGGAGTTCTTCAAGGATGCAATTCGCGCTTTACTGGAACGGATTTTTGCGGGGGAATTTCCGCCGGAACCAGCATCCAGTCGCATCTGCACTTATTGCTCATATCAAGGAATCAGCCGTAGGGAGGTGGGGACAGGGTGAGTTTTAAGCCAACTGATCAGCAGCTGAAGGCCATTCGCAGTATTGAAAAAGACACGGCTGTAACAGCAGGCGCAGGATCGGGCAAGACCAAGGTCTTAGTAGAGCGCTACATTCATCTGCTCAACGAAGGTTTCACAGTTGACCAGATCGCTGCCATCACATTTACTAAAAAGGCGGCGCAAGAAATGAAAGACAGAATTCGGCAAGCCCTGCCCGAACTGCAGGACCTGGTTGAGTCGGCGCAGATCTCCACCATTCACAGCCTCTGCCAACGCATTGTCTTCGAGCATCCCCGTGAGGCAGGCATTGATCCCCGCTGCCGGGTAGCGGAAGAGTGGGAGGCAGATGCTCTGTTAGCGCGGGTGATCAGTGATGTCCTCTCAATTTGCGAGCTTGACGAAGAGTTCCGCACGTCTTCTGAGGCAGTTGACCTCATTTATGAGATTTATAGGCAGATGCTCGGCCGGGGCGACCTCAACTTTGACCAGGATCATCCGATTCCCGATGTGTGTGGTGAAGTACAAGAGCTCTGTTGGACAGTTGAGGAGTTCCTTGTTGAGGTATATGGCTATAAACCTACGCAAAACAAACTAGAGGTGCTTTCGGAACTAAAGGAACGCTGGCCCGCAATAAAGCTCGATCTGACCAGCATGGATGAGGTCTTTATTGAAGACGGTCTGGAGTCTTTGGAGGGTTTTCTTGGCGGAAACTGGGGTAAGCTGAAAGTGGTAGTGGAACCTGTCCGCGAGCGGATTAAGGGTGTGAGGCAGGTCCTGCGGGAGCGGCAGGGTAGTGTTGTCCTAAAGCAGATCGGTGAAATCTTGGCGGAAGTCCACAAAAGGTTTTCTCAATTAAAGAAAAAGAATGGGCTATTAGACTTTAACGACCTCGAACTTCTGGCTGCTCGTTTGCTAGCTAACTCAGAGGTGGTTAAGAGCTATGATTTCCGCCATATTATGGTGGACGAGTTCCAAGACACTAATCCCCTGCAGAAGCAAATTGTCGACTCGTTATGTAGTGAGGGAGCCAAGCTGTTTGTGGTAGGAGACCCGAAGCAATCGATCTACCGTTTCCGGGGAGCCGAGGTTGAAGTCTTTATGGAGACACATCAGGCTATTGAGGAGTCTGGCAGAGTCATTCCCTTAGGTGACAACTTCCGTTCTCGTTCTGAGATTATCGAGTTTACCAATGAGTTTTTCAAAGAGCTCATGAAGGAAGATCCGATTGGCTATACACCGAGCAATCCTCGCCGAGAGAGCACAGGCAAACCTATGGTGCATCTTTTGGTCACTGAGGTAGAAGATCTAAGTCTCGAAGAAGCGCGACAGCTCGAAGCAGAGCAAATCGCCCTGCAGATTCAAGCTTTGGTCGGTTCTGGCAGCTATAACTACAAAGATATCTCTCTCCTGTTTCGCACTAGGACTAATATGCGCAGCTATGAGCGGGCTCTACAGGCCGCCGGGGTTCCATATGTAAACTTAAGCGGCCGGGGTTTTTATTCCCGTCAAGAGGTGCAGGACATCCTCAATTACTTCGCTTGGTTAGAAGATGAAGGCGATAATGTCGCTAAGCTGGCGGTGCTGCGCTCGCCTTTTTACAAGGTCTCTGATGACGGGCTGTTCTGGGAACAGCAGGGCAGCCGGGAATCGATGTCTGAGCAAGACCGGTGCATGGTGCTTAAAGCAGAAGCCGATCGTGCTGTTTTAGCAGAACTTGTCAGAACTAAGCCTGCTCCTTATGTGATGCAGGAAATGCTGGAGAGGACAGACTATATTAATACAATTGCCTGCGAACCTTTCGGTGAGCAGAAGGCTGCTAATGTGCAGAAACTCCTGCAGCAGAGCTGGGATCTACTAGTGCGGGGCCATGTTTCTTGTGCAGATCAACTGCAGTATATTGCAGCCGTCCGGAGCCGCAGCGATGATGAGAGCGAGGCCCAGCTGGATGCAGAATACGCCGATGTCGTTACGATCCGTACGGTGCACGGTGCTAAAGGGCTGGAGTTTCCGGTGGTATTTGTTCCTGACACCAATGGGCGTTTAACTAGAAACAGAGGCGATTTGGTTCTTTACCACCCCAAGATCGGTTTAGCTTATAAGGGTACAGAGCTCTATAACACCGTCGAAGAACGTAACACGTTGGAGGAGCTCAGTGAAGCGCGCCGCTTGCTTTATGTGGCGGTCACTCGAGCTGAAGAAGAACTGTACATCTGTGGCATTGACGGTGCGTCCAGCAGTGGGAGTTGGTGGGAGTGGATCTGCGGCATACTGCCCAGTGTGCCCAGCACTTTGTACGATCGGGTTCCGCTGTTGAAAGGCGAGCCTCGACAGGAACAGCTGCCGCTGTTTGTGCCTGAGGTTCTTGACGCTGAGGCACAGCTGGCTGCGGCGGTAGCACGGCCCCTAGAACCTCTACCGCCATTAGCCCCCAGCTATTCGCAGGTAAGTTTTTCGGTTACAGCTCTGATGGTTTACGACCGCTGCCCGCGATGCTACTACCTGCGCTATATTCTAGGGATTCCTGAGCAATTGAGAGGTCCGAAGAAGCAAGCAGCCAGCGGCAGGGCCACTTCTCTCACAGCTATCCAGAGAGGAAACATTGTCCACAGAGTCTGTGAACGGATCACGCACCCCCACGAACTGGATGAACTGATCGAGTTTGCTGCCGCCTCAGAAGGAGTAGATCTTACACCGAGCCAGCGTCATGACATCGAACGGATTGTGCGGCCTTATCTTGAGAGCCCATTCTTTCACAGGGCCCGGGCGGGAGGCGAGTTCTACCGCGAATATGATTTTACACTGCCGTTAGATGGCTCGGGTACTCACTTTGTGATTAACGGGACTGTGGACCAGGTGTTTGTTGATGACGCGGGGCTAGAAATAGTGGACTTCAAGTCTAACTGGATTGCACCGGAGCAGGTTGAGTCAGAGGGTGAAAAGTATCGCTGGCAGCTGCGTACTTACGCTTGGGCAATGGCCAAGTTGTTTGACCGTCCAGTAACGCGCTCGCAGGCCTATTTCTTGATTCCCAACCAAGTCTTTGCTCTCCAAGGTGCCGAGCTGGACTTGAGAGCGATTGAAACCGAGATTGCCACCGCCTGCAGGCAGATTATTGCCGGAGAGCAAGTGGGGCCGAGTGCCTTTCCCTCAGCAACAGGCTGCACTGATTGTTTGAGATGGGAGGAATAGCTTTGGACTTTACACACTGCAACTTGGGTTCAGGGGTGCGCCTGCACCTCTGCGAGACAGATAAGTTCAACACGGTCACCTGCAAGATGATAGTTCAGCAGGATTTGGCCCGCGACACTGCTGCTGCCACCGCCCTCATTCCAGCGCTGGTTAAGCGGGGGTCGCAGAAATTCCCCACAACTCGCCAGATCGCGCGGGAGCTGGAGTATCTGCATGCCGCAAGCTTCAGTTCTGATGTTCTAAAAATTGGCGAGCGGCAGCTATTAGAATTCTTTTTCGACATGGTCGATCCCAGCCTTCTGCCGGATGGCGAAGAAAACTGGAAGCGGGGGCTTGAAACGTTCTGGGACATTGCCACTAATCCAGTGACAGAAGATGGAGCTTTTGTGCAGGAATACTTTGAACAAGAAAAGCTGAACCTGCGCCGGGAAGTGGAAGGCCTTGTTAACAATAAACGCGCGTATGCTTTGGCCAGAGCTGTGGAGTTGATGTGTCCTGACGAACCCTATGGCGTTTACCGCTACGGCAGTGTGTCGGAGATCGCAGAGCTAGACAACCATGAGGAGTATAAGTATTATCAGAGCCTCCTGATGCACCGCCCTATCGATATTTTTCTTGTGGGGCGCAATCTCGATCTCTTGGCCAATGAGATCGCTCGGCTCGAGTTCCCGCGCGGAGAAGCCGCAGAGCTGCGGCCCATCACAACCCGAGACGTGACCGAAGAGCGCTTTCACGTAGAAGAAATGCCTGCGCAGCAGTCGGTCTTAGTGATGACCTATCGAACTAGTCAGCGCTACCTCGACCCGAATTACTACGGCCTGCTGGTCTGCAACGGGATCTTGGGGGCCTTCCCTCATTCTAAGCTGTTTGTAAATGTACGGGAACGGGCAAGTCTCGCCTACTATGTCAGTTCCTTTGTGGAAGGTACCAAAGGGGTCTTGACCATTAACGCCGGTATTGATGCCGCTGCGATCGATCAGACGGTCCAAATAATCAAGGAACAGGTGAGTGCGCTTCAAAATGGTGAGATAACGCCTGAGGAAATCGAGCAGACAAAGACCGGGCTCTGCAGCAGTATTGTCTCTATGGCTGATGATCCTCCCTCGGTAATTGACCGGAATCTGATTGGCTTAGTCAATGGCGAGATGCGCAGTTTCGACGATGTCTTAGAAGCCATCCAGAGTGTAACCGCGGAACAAGTTCGCCAGGCTGCCCAAGGACTTAAGATCGACACGATCTATGTCCTAAAGGGCATCGCGGGGAAGGAGTGACAGAGGTGGAAAGAATCAAGATTCCCACAGGTGAAGAGCTGTTTACTGGGTATTTGCCCAACGGCCTTCATTACGCCATTCTACCGAAGCCCGGCTTTGTCAAGAAATATGCCATCCTGTCGACTAACTACGGTTCTCTGGACTCGAAGTTCGAAGTTCCAGGTAAAGGTGTTGTGGAAGTACCTGATGGTATTGCTCATTTCTTAGAGCATAAGCTGTTCGAAGAAGAAGATGGCAATGTCTTCGACCGTTTCGCACAGTGGGGCGCTTCAGTAAATGCCTTTACCAGCTATACACAGACTGCCTACTTGTTTTCTACCGTGGATCATGTTTACGAGGCGCTGGGCCAGTTGGTTGACTTTGTGATGCATCCGTATCTCACAGATGAGAATGTGGAGAAGGAGAAGGGGATTATTGTGCAGGAGCTGCGGATGTATGAAGACCATCCGGAACGCCGGCTTCACAAGAATCTTCTCAATGCCCTATATCACCAGCATCCCATTCGAATTGATATCGGCGGGACCCCAGCCTCCGTTAACTCGATCACAGTCGACTGGCTTATGAAGTGCTATCGTACTTTCTATCAAGCGGCGAATATGGTACTATTTGTTGCGGGTGACGTTGACCCTGACCAAGCCCTGCGGGTAGTGAAGGAGCATTTCCCCGACTCGAACGGCAAGTCACAGCCAGTGGGCAGCAGAGTGTTCCCCGAAGAACCAGAGACTGTGCACCAAGAATGGGTGGAAGACCGGCTCAGCATTTCCCGCCCTCGGTGCGCGATTGGTTTTAAGAATACACCAGTTGAAGACGGGCATGAAAACCTGCGCCGCCAGCTTGTCATGGGTATTGTCTGGCGCCTAATTGCTGCCAGAAGCTCACCGTATTTCGAGCGATTGTACAATGAGGGCTTGATCGACGATTCCTTCGGTGCTAGCTTCGCCGGTACGCCGCAGTACAGCTATTCTCTGGTAACATCCGAGACCGATGATCCGCGGCGTTTAGTAGAAGAGATTAAGCAAATTGTACAGGAGGTGCAGAAAGGCCCAATCTCTGAGGCAGATGTCGAGCGAATTAAGCGTCAGCTTTATGGGGGCTTTATTGCAGCTTTTGATTCTCTCGAATATGTGGCCAACAGCTACATCATCCACCATTTCAACCAGACTCCCTATCTGAAGTACTTGAACGTACTTCAATCGCTTACTGTGGATGATGTGAGACAGGCGGCCAATGATTACCTAGATCTAGGGAAGGTGTCGGTTTCTATTCTTTGGCCGCACGGGGAGGACAACGAAAGTGACCAAGGATGACCTGCGCCGGGCGCTCAAGGCTGAGCGCCGGGCTGTTTCTCAAGCTGAACGAGAGAAGTACGATGCAGCACTCTGGGAGCACTTAACCCGTTCAAGGCTTTATCAAGATGCACTGAATTGCATGACTTACCTGGCCTTTAGTTGGGAAATCAATACCTGGCCTTTGGTCCGCCAAATGTGGACGGATGGCAAGAATGTCTATGTGCCCGTCACCAAGCCGGGCCGGAAGTTGATTCCTACTCTGTTGACGCCAGAGACAAAGTTGGTCAAAGCACCTTTTGGTATGGAAGAACCGCAGGATAGCCCGGAGGTAGATCCGGCTCAGCTGGATCTGATTATCGTGCCGGGCTTAGCTTTTTCTCCAGAAGGTTACCGCATCGGATTTGGAGGCGGATATTATGACCGTTTTCTACCCAAAACACAAGGCGTGACGGTGGGGGTCTGCTACAGCCAGTTTGTCCGGGGACTGCCGAAAGATCCATGGGATATCCCGGTAGATTACGTCCTGACAGAGCTTGGATTCATGCAGGAAACCAATACCTTCTGAAGAAGTCTTTTTTAATGCAGAAGGGGGCGTAAAAAATGAGTGAAAATTTCGTACTAGCAGTTGATCAAGGCACTACCGGCACTACTGTGATGCTTTTTGATTCGAAAAGCCAAGTCTATGGCCGAGTCTATAAAGGATTCAAGCAGTATTATCCCTACCCCGGCTGGGTTGAACACGATGCAGTAGAGATCTGGGAGAGCTGTTTAGAACTAATTGATGAGATTATTGCCCTTACGGCTGTGGATCCGAAGAAGATTGCTGCCATCGGCATTACCAACCAGCGCGAAACCGTTGTTGTTTGGGAACGAGAGACCGGAAAGCCCGTGGCACCTGCTATTGTATGGCAGTGCCGGCGGACAGCGCCGATGTGCGATCAGATGATGGCTGAAGGCCTGACACCTATCTTCCAGGAAAAAACCGGCTTAGTCCTAGATGCGTACTTCTCCGGTACCAAACTTAAGTGGCTCTTAGATAGTGATCCGAACCTGCGAGCTCGTGCAGAACGCGGCGAATTAGCCTTTGGAACCATTGATTCTTGGTTGATCTACAACCTTACTGGCGGGAAGGTGCATGCTACTGATTATTCCAACGCTTCTCGCACACTTCTGTTTAATATTTCTACCCTTGAATGGGATAATGAACTCTTAGACATTCTTACAATACCCCGGGAGATGCTGCCGGAGGTTCGGTCCTCGAGTGAGATTTATGGTCATACCGCTGCTTTCGGAAAGCTGCCCGCCGGAATCCCGGTTGCCGGTGCAGCCGGAGACCAACAGGCTGCACTCTTTGGGCAAGCATGCTTTAATCCTGGGATGGTGAAGGCGACTTTCGGAACCGGTGCCTTCATACTGATGAATACTGGCGATAAACTAGTTCCCTCGAAACAGGGGCTTCTTACAACTATTGCCTGGGGGCTGAACGGCAAGGTGGAATATGCCTTGGAAGGCAGCGTTTTTGTGGCTGGAGCATCTGTCCAGTGGCTGCGAGATGAACTTGGGATCATCCAGAACGCAGCGGAAACTGAAAAACTTGCTTTATCTGTAGACGATAACAATGGGGTATACCTGGTACCTGCCTTTGTGGGCTTGGGCGCACCATACTGGGATCCGTATGCAAGGGGAACCATCTTAGGCCTTACTCGGGGATCCAATCGGGCGCACCTGGCTCGGGCCGCCCTGGAAGCTATTGCCTACCAAACACGAGATGTGGTAGAATTGATGGCCCAAGATTCAAATATTCCAATTGTCGAAATGACTGTCGATGGAGGGGCTTCAGTAAATAACTTCCTCTGTCAGTTCTTGGCTGATCAAACTGGTACTAAGGTTTGCCGTCCAAAAATTTTCGAGACCACAGCTCTAGGTGCAGCCTATCTTGCCGGATTGGCAGTGGGCGTTTGGCCTGATCAAGAGGCGATTGCCAACAGCTGGCGCTGTGATCAGGAGTATAGTCCTCGGATGGAGGCTGATGAGCGCCGCAGACTCTATGAAGGCTGGCTTCGAGCCGTGGAAAGATCTAGGGGTTGGGCAATTGAGCACGACTGAACGCAGGCGCAGTGATACACTACTGAAGTTTCGGGCCGCGACCGCCAAGAAACCGGTGATCGCGGGCTTGAAGGGTATAGAATATGTGCAGCGCGCTGCCGAAGAGGGTATTCGGGCCTGCTTTTACTTAACAGGGAATATTTTCGAGCTGCGGGAAGTAACCAAGCTCTGTCATGAAAATGGGCAGTTGATCTTTGCCCATGTAGATTTAATCAACGGAATTGCCAAAGACAGTCACGGCATGATGGTTCTCGCCGATGAAGTGCAGGTTGATGGCATCTTGACTACCCGCTCACATCTCATCACGGCAGCTCAGAAAGCTGGGCTTCTCGGGATCCAGCGGCTGTTTATGCTGGACTCAGAGGCTCTGCAGACCGGCCTAAAGATGCTGCAGACCTCGAACCCCGATGCGGTGGAGCTTCTACCCGCGCCCATCATGCCTCATATTGCGGGCCGGCTGCCCAAGAAGCTGCCGCCGATCATTGCTGGCGGGTTAGTCGAGACCGCCGAAGAGCTTCAGATGATACTGCGGCCGCCAGTGGTGGCCGTCTCGACCAGCAAGATGGAGTTGTGGAGTTACAGAAAGGAGTAGGCAGATGGATCAGAAATGGCTGAGAGAGCAGACCCAGCAGCTGGAACTTGCCCTTGCACGGCAGGGGCTAACGAGCAGTGTACCTGCTGTCGTGGAGATGCAGCCGCAGGTAGTAGAAATACCCAAAGACCGGCAGAATCTAGCCCGGTTTATTGATCACACACTGCTCAAGCCCGATGCCAGTCGTCTCGCTATCAAGCAGCTTTGTGAAGAAGCGCGGGAGCACCGCTTTCAGTCGGTTTGCGTTAATCCGGTGCATGTCTCATATGCGGCAGAGCTCCTAGAAGGAAGCCCAGTCAAGGTCTGCACTGTCATCGGCTTTCCATTGGGGGCGTCCACTTCACTCATGAAAGTGATGGAAGCTCGCGATGCACTGGTTAATGGAGCCCAAGAGCTGGACATGGTGATTAACATTGGCGCTTTAGTGGAAGGCGATTACGCTCGCGTCTTGAGCGATATCAAGGCTGTGCGCGATGCAGCGCCTGGTGTTGTTCTCAAGGTTATCTTAGAGACCGGGTATCTCACTAAGGAGCAGATTGTACGGGCATGCCTCCTTGTGCGCATGGCCGGAGCCGACTTCGTAAAGACTTCGACTGGTTTTGGGCCTGGCGGCGCTACTGTAGAGGATATCAGCTTAATGCGTACTGTTGTGGGCCCTGAGTTCGGCGTCAAAGCGTCCGGAGGGGTACGCGACTTCGCTACAGCACAAGCCATGATCAAGGCTGGTGCAACTCGCATTGGGACAAGCTCAGGCGCAGCTATCATTGCTGGCGCTGAAGGCACAGGTGATTACTAAAATGACCCCCAGACGCCTGTTTTTGATCGCTGTAGCGGTCCTCTGTCTGGGGCTGATCACTCCAGCTGCCGCCCAGTCTATTGAACCATGGCTCCATTTTGATCGCGCGATCGCCGATGTGACGTGGGTTACTGAACATGGTGAACACAGAGACGAGCTGCAGGGGACTTTTTCATGGCGCGCTCCTGATGAGTTTTCTCTTGCTTATCAGATGGGCAATCTATCTATGAGACGCGTGCGCGCCTACCGCAATTTCACCATGACCCAGTATCAAGGGCAGACTTCTTATGGATACAGTGGTTTTCCGCTGTTCAGTATCTGGCAGCAGTTCTTCTGGCCGCTAACTCAAATTCACGCCGAGCCCTTGGTGTATGTAGGACAAGAACGGGTGGCCCATCGTGAGGTGCGGCGCTATTACTTAGAAACCGATCCGCAGAAAGTTTACTGGATCGATCAGCAGACCAATATTCCGCTGTTGATCATGGAAGGCCAGCAGGCTGTGCTTTCTGTGAGCAATTACCGGTTTGATTCAGGTGCGGCTAATCGCCCTCGCTTTCTCGAACTAGATTATGATTACGGCGGCATTACAGGTAAGCTTACTCTGTGGTGGGGCGACTTTGGAGCATGGGTTCCGAATGAGATTGTTCTTAAACAGGGTCAGAATACCACAACTGTGTCGTTTTCTAACTGGGAAGTTAACACTGATCAAGTTGGTGATTTGAGCGTTCTGAAAACCTTGGAGTGGGAAATCCGCCTAGGAGAAGCAGCCCACAATGTCGGACAGTGGAAGGACGTATTGACTTCGTTTAAGAAGGTCCTATCCATTGACCCGTATTATTTACCGGCTTATTTCTACTTGGGGCACACATATTACACTCAAGGCAACTACTTAGGGGCCGTAGAGAACTACCAGCAGGCGCTGATGCTCGATCCTAATAACGCTCTCGCTTTGAACAACTTGGCCTACGCTTACCTAGAGCGCCGAGTCAACCTAGTTCAAGCGGTTCAGATGGCTGAACAGGCAGTGGCGCAGGAACGAAAGGCTACTTATCTGGATACTCTGGGTTACGGATATTACCTACAGGGCCGTCTCGAAGAGGCGCGCAAGATACTAGAAGAGGCCTTGGTCCGCATAGACGAGACTATTACAGCAGCCAATGTCGATGAGATCAAACTGCATTTAGAGATGGTATATCACGCCATGGAGAAAGAAGGTGCGGCCAAATCGTGAGTGATCATTATTTCAGCCAGACTCCCCAATCGAAACACGACATCAAGGAATTTGAAGTAGACTTGCGGGGGCGGACCTATCTCTTTCAGACTGATGCTGGAGTTTTTTCTCGCACCAAAGTCGATAAGGGAACCATGCTCCTAGTCAACAACCTGCTCTGTGAGCCCGGTGATAAGGTGTTGGACTTAGGATGCGGGTATGGTCCTATCGGAATCGTGGCTGCAGACATGGTTGGGCCCGAAGGGCACGTTTACTTGACTGACGTAAACCAGCGTGCGGTGGAACTGGCAAGAGTAAATCTGCGCCTTAATGGTATCACAAATGCCACAGTCCTTGGTGGAGAAGGCGAGACAGTCTGGCCCGATGAGCCCCTTGATTGGGTGGTGAGCAATCCACCCATCAGAGCGGGGAAAAAGACCGTCTATGGGTTGATGGATGAAGCATACGAAAGGCTTGCTCCTGGTGGGGGATTAATGGTGGTTATCCGTACCAAACAGGGAGCAGCTAGTCTAGAAAAACACCTCGAAAGCCTGTTTGGCAACTGCGCGACAGTAGACCGCGGTTCGGGATTCAGGATCTTTTTATGTCGTAAACACCTCCACTCCTGAATATGTTCTTAGGAGCATGGAGGTGTTCGTATGCGTGTCTATGTTGTCCGCCTGCGTACCCTTGTGTGGTGGGTCATTGGTTCACTTGCCGCCGGAATTGTGGCTGGAGTGTTTTCGGCTGAAGACATTCCCGTTTCTGGCCGGCTTGCCCATGTTGCGGCAGGCCTCACGATTGTGATTGATCCAGGGCACGGTGGTATTGATCCAGGGGCGGTGAGCAGAAGTGGGCTGCTCGAAAAGGACATTGTGCTTTCTATCAGCCGTGAACTGGAAGTTCTTCTCAACAAAACTGCTGTCCATACCGTGATGACCCGCAGGGGAGACTACGATCTAGCCGACAACACGCAGAGGAATCTTTTAGAACGCAAACGCCAGGATCTGCAGCGCCGAGTGGAGATGGCTGAAGATGCAAATGCAGATCTATACATCTCTATTCATGCCAATTACTTTCCCGCCTCGATTTGGTCGGGTGCTCAAACCTTCTACTACGAGGGCCAGGCCGAAAGCCAACGTCTAGCCGAAGCGATCCAAACTGAACTTGTGCGCGCCTTAGGGCCAAACAAGCGCTTGGCCAGGCCGGGAAATTATCGGGTGCTGAGAGATACTTCAATGCCGGCAGCTTTGGTGGAAGTAGGCTTCTTGTCTAATCCCCAAGAAGCTGAACTGCTTGGCGATCCCCGTTACCAAGCGCGGGTCGCCGAAGCGATCTACAGAGGTATTCTACGATACTTAGGGATCTGAGGAAGGAGGGGCTGGGTGTATCCACTGCTGACAATTGATCTAGCAAAACTCGAAGCGAACATGCGGGTTATAACTGAACGCTGCAGGAGTCACAGCCTAGACGTCTTTGGAGTTACCAAGGTCGCCCGGGGAGATCCTAGAGTCGGGCAGGCCCTTGTGGCGGGTGGCGCTGTGGGCTTGGCCGATTCACGCTTGGACAACCTAGCCCGTCTCAGAGAAGCTGAGCTTGGTGTACCCCTGATGCTGCTGCGCACACCGTCGTTGACCGAAGTGGAACGCGTAATAGAAACCGCGGATATCAGCGTTAACTCAGAAAAGCCCGTGTTAGAAGCCCTCAGCCGCACGGCTGCGGCGCGCGGCCATGTGCATAGGGTCCTTTTGATGGTTGACTTGGGAGACCTGCGCGAAGGAGTATGGGGTAGAGAACTTTTTAGCATCTTTCAGTTCGCCAGTTCACTCCCCAATATTGAAGTGTGGGGTATTGGCACGAATTTAGCCTGTTTGAGTGGAGCGAGCCCTGCACCAAATCAGTATAAGCGTCTAGTAGAGCTCTTATCCGAGCTTGCTGTGCCCAACCTAGTTGTCTCTGGAGGTAACAGTAGTGCCCTACACCTCATGCGGCAGGAGATGTGGTGTGGCGAGTGGACAAGTTTCGTCAGCCACCTGCGTATTGGTGAAAGCGCCTTCTTGGGGTGGGATATTATTGACCATACACCGCTTTGGGGATGTTACCGCGACGTGTGTTTGTTGACAGCTGAGGTAATCGAAGTTCAGACTAAGCCCACAGCGAAGGGGCTCCGGCGCCGAGCGGTACTGGCGGTAGGGCGGCAGGACATCGGGGCAGGCCATCTACAGCCCGTAGAACCAGGTGTAGAGGTTGTCGGCGTAACCAGCGATCATATGGTGGCCGATGTGGAAGGAGCGCCTTGGGCCACCGTCGGAGGCCTGCTCTCTTTTACTCCCGACTACGATGCTCTGCTGGGACTTTTCACCTCGCCCTATGTTGAAAAGAAACATATTGTTAACATTGCTGTACAAGAAATACTATGATAGTATATATTGGGAGTGAATGTAACTTAGGAGGTAGTATTAGTGCAAGTATGGCAGGATAGAGTTAAGGAACTAGTTCATCAAGAACTCTCAGTCAGCACATTAGCAGCTTTTAACACCAATGTGGACGCGGTAGTCCATCTCAGCAACGAAGACATTAAAGGACTGTGCAGTGATCCGAATGTCGATCTCGAAGAAGTCAGCAAGATAAATGCTGACGATATTCTAGATATCTATACTGCAAATGAATTCGTTGCCGTATTGAAGAGCGCCTTAGGCCACGGTAAGTCCTCATACATCGTTCTGCGCAATCTCGACCTCTTGGATTGGCTCGAGCGGAAGTTCTTATCTCGGAAAGAGAGTATGGGCGGACAAGCTGGTGTAATTGCCAACCAGATGGCTGCTCTTGGAGCAAACTCTCTAGTTTATACTTCACTTCTTTCCCCTAAACAAGGTTCCATGTTCTTCCCTTCAGTAAAGGTGCCTGTGGTGGATGAAACCCTGCGGATTCTCAACGTCCAAGACGCGGTCCGTCCAACTGACAATACCAAAGTCAACTGGATTTTCGAATACCCCAAAAACATGGAATTCAATTTCAACGGTGAAGTTGTTAAGACTCCCCGGGCTAACCGTGTCATTATGGCCACACGGCCGGATGGCGTTGTGATGGCGTTTTCCGATGAAATCGCTCCGTACTTGCCTGAGCTGGGCCAACAGATCGATGTTGCCTTTATGGCAGGATATCACTATGCGCCGTCCGACGAGGAGGAGCTGAATGCCTACCTCAGTGAAAGCATGGCAAGCCTGAAGAGCTTGAAGCAGAAGAATCCTAAGCTGCGTCTCCACTTTGAGTATGTACCTATGAGTGATGAAGCAGCAGAAAGGACAGTGCTCAAGACTGTGGCGCAGGAAATTCAGTCCTTCGGAATTAACGAAAATGAGATCAAACGGGTACTGGTTTCCTATGGGTATCAGGCGGAGTGTGATGCGATCCAGGCTAATGAACGGGCCTACTGTCTCTACCATGGGGTACGCCGTCTCGCAGAGACACTGAATTTTGAGCGAATTCAGCTGCACAATCTGGGCTATTATGTCGTATTCTTGAAGAAGCCCTATATTGTTGATCCTGAAATTGTGCGCGATGCATGTTTGTATGCCTCTTCTGTCAATGCCATCAAGGCCAAGTATGGTGGATACGTCGAAAAAGACCAGCTTCATGAAGCAGCTGAGATCAAGCTTTCTGATATCGGCCTAGAACAGATTCGCCGCTTTGCCGAAGAAATGCGCGCACAAGGCTGCAGTATCCCTGACGACTTTGAACAGACCGGAATTGCTGATATGGGTGATCACTATGTACTCGTTGTACCTGCACATGTGGTTCCAAACCCAGTCAGCACCGTTGGTATGGGTGATACGATTTCCTCTTCTGCCTACGCCTACGAATGCAAGGTTCATGCTGCCGGGAGAATTGTCGGTGCATAAAACAGGAATTAGTGGCGCTGTTAGAGAAAATAATCCTATTGGAGCAAAGGTAGATAGATGGGGGTATGAACCGTGCGTGTGTTAATACTGCATTCTGGCGAAGGTAAGGACCCGAGTTTGGCACAGACCCTACAGCGGGCCTTCGAGAAAGAAGGGGGCAGGATTGAGGTCATATCTGCGGCAGCCGCGGGGAGTGCCCCAATCAGTAGTGCACAATATGATTTAGTCTGTCTGATTAGTAGTTTTAGTGGGGTTTTCAAACCGAAGATGCCCCAACAGATAGATAACATACTTAAGCGTGTCACACGTTTAGAAGGAAAGAAAGGGGCTGCATTTGTCCCCTCCAAGTTAGGCTCCGCCAAAGCGCTCCGTGTGTTAATGGGGCTCATGGAAAAGCAAGGTGTTATCGTAGATTATTTTGCCACATTAGGTTCAGAAGCTGATAGCGAAGAAGCAGCCAAACGTTTGGCGCGCAGCATCAGACCATAGATAAAGAAAGCCGCCTTCCGTTTCGGGAGACGGCGTTTCTCTATATAAGCCTATTTCAGCTATAACTAGGGAGGTCATTTATGTTTCGCTACAAACAGGAATTACGTATTCCCGGGCCTACTCCCGTACCGCCGCAAGTGCTGGCACGTACCAGTGCGCCGATGGTTAATCATCGGGGCAGCGCCTTTAAGGAACTGTACCCAAGAGTGCTGGAACGTTTGAAACCCATTTTTGGTACAGTTGAACAGATTTACATGGTAACAGGCTCTGGGACGGCAGGTATGGAGATGGCAGTGGCCAATCTCGTATCTCCTGGTACTCCTGTCTTATGCCTCGTTGGAGGTTTCTTCGGTCAACGCTGGCGAGATATGTGCCGTGCTTTCGGGGCTGAAGTGCATGAGCTTGTTTATCCATGGGACAAAGCTGCTGATCCGGCGCGGGTAGGAGAGTACCTCAAAGAGCATCCTGAGATTGAGGTCATATTCGCGACACATAATGAATCTTCCACAGCTGTAATCAATGACATTGAAGCTCTGGCGAAAGCTCGCGGCGATCACCAGGCTCTGCTGGTTGTTGATGCTGTCAGCTCCCTCGGGGGAGTGCCCGTCAAGATGGACGAGTGGGGCATTGATGTGGTTGTATCTGCGTCTCAGAAGTGTTTGATGGCACCGCCTGGCTTGGCGTTCGTTAGCTTTTCAAGACGGGCCAAAGAGGTGGCTCTTAAGGCGCGCACAAGCCGCTACTACTTCGATCTGTCCATCTATGATCGCTATTGGGAGCGAAATGAGCCTCCTTTTACTCCTAACATCTCTTTGGTCTTCGCCCTGGACGAGGCCCTTCAGATTCTGGAAGCTGAAGGCCTGGAAAATGTTTTCGCCCGGCATCGTTTGATGAGAGATATGGTTCGGGAAGGAGTTCGGGCCTTAGGGCTTGAACTCTTGGTGGCTGAAACCTATGCTTCTCCAACTGTAACAGGGGTTAAGGTTGATGACGCCGATCAGTTCCGTCAGCATATCCGCCTCAAATATGGAGTGGAGTTTGCTGGTGGGCAAGGCCCCTTCGCGGGAAAGATAATCCGGATTGGGCACATGGGATACGCCACTCCCTTGGATATGCTCACTGCTCTGGCGGCCATCGAGATGACCCTTGGTAGGCCTGGAATCGCTACAGCGGCAGCGGAAAGGCTGTGGTTGGAGGCCTAATGTTAAGCGATGTTTTCCGCGATCAGGAGGAAGCTTCGTGCGTTTTACCATCCGTGACGCCATTGATATTCTAATCGTGGCATTCGTCATCTACCGTGTCATCTATGCTATTCAAGGGACACGGGCTATCACACTGGTAAAGGGCCTGGCTGTTATTTTTGCCAGTAGTGTGGTCGCCCGTGCCCTCGATCTGCGCACGATTAGCTGGCTGTTAGAAAATGCCATCACCGCAGTGATTGTAGCGCTGCCAGTTGTGTTTTATCCAGAGCTGCGGCGTGCGTTAGAGGAAATCGGCCGTGGCCAGTTTTGGGCGCGCTGGCGCAGCGGTGAGGTGGCGCGCCATTCTCAGATTAGTCAGATTGTTGCCAGTGCTGCGGCTGCTATGAGTGCGCAGCGCATTGGTGCCTTGATCGTGATTCAAAAAGAACTCGGCCTGGAGGAGTATGCGAGAACCGGTGTCCCTCTTGATGCATTGATCAGCGAGGAACTACTTCGCAACATTTTCGAGCCTGGCAGTGCGCTGCATGATGGAGCAGTAATTGTCAAAGGGAATAGAATAATCAGTGCCCGCTGTGTTCTGCCATTGACTAATGCTGATCTGGGCAGCGCTGTGGGGACCAGGCACCGAGCTGCTGTGGGCTTATCCGAGCAGTCTGATGCGGTTGTTGTAGTTGTTTCAGAAGAAACAGGCATTATATCTCTTGCGGTGGGAGGCCGCCTCCAACGCTATTTCAACGAAGTCCGTTTAGCAGAGCGCTTAGAGTATCACCTGCAGGGCAAGAGTGAACGGCGGTTTGCCTTTGGAGGTGATGCCTAGTGGAACGCGTCAGAGAGTATCTGAAAAGGCTGTGGCTATTCTTCAGCGATCCCCAGGTTTACTGGCGATTGTTTTCTTTGGCATTGGCACTGATTCTGTGGCTCCTGGCCGCAGGTGAGGGAGATATTGGTGGAACTGAGCGTTTTTATACCCTACCTCTGACAGCACAGAACCTGCCAGCCGATCAGGCTCTTCTCGATCCGCTTCCTAATGTGAAAGTACGCCTCCGGGGGCTCAGCCCGATTCTGTCTTTGATTGAGGACGATCTGCAGGCAGTCATTGATCTTTCCCATGCCGAAGAAGGCCAGATGAGCTACAGTGTGAGTGTGCCAACACCCGTCGGTGTGGAAGTTGAAAGCATCAGCCCTCAGTGGGTGACAGTACGTACAGAACAGATTCTCACAGCCGAGTATCCTGTGCAGGTTGGGCTCTTAAATATCTACCCCCAGGCCCTCATGCACAAGGTTACTCCCATTCCCAGCACAGTTGCTGTAACTGCGCCCAGAAGTCTCTTGGCGCAGGTGGATCAGGTAGTTGCATATATTAGTGTGGGCGATACGCTAGGCAGTTCCCGGGAGACGGTCCCTGTAGTGGCCATCGATGGTTCAGGAAAACCGCTTCAGGGAGTGAAGCTCGATCCGGGATTGATAACTCTAGAAATTGAATACCAATCTCTTGGAGAATCGTAGGGGGTATCCGAAATGGCAAGGTTGTTCGGAACAGATGGTGTACGTGGAGTTGCTAATCAAGAACTGACGCCTGAGCTTGCTTTTGTCTTAGGCCGGGCGGGCGCTATGGTGCTCAGCAATGGCAGCAGCCGGCCCCGATTCTTGATTGGGCGCGACACTCGCATCTCTGGGCAAATGCTCGAAGCCGCTTTGGTATCGGGGGTCACTTCTGCAGGGGCAGATGCGCTGCTGGTCGGAGTAGTTCCCACTCCCGCAGTAGCGTTTTTGACGAAGGCCCTGCAGTGCGATGCAGGCGTTATGATTTCTGCTTCTCACAATCCAGTAGAAGACAACGGTATCAAGTTCTTCGCTGCTGATGGATTCAAACTGCCAGATCAGGTAGAAGACGAAATCGAAGCCTTGGTGTATCAGCCCCCCAACGGGGCGCGGCCCATCGGTGCTGAGGTCGGGCGGGTGATTCAGCGGCCCGATGGATTGCAGAAGTATATCAGTGAACTGTGCAGCCGCGTGCCAGTCAAGCTCGATGGAATGCACATCGCTCTGGACTGCGCCAACGGTGCTGCTTCTGAGTGCGCACCCGAGATTCTGCGCCGCTTAGGGGCACGGGTGACCGTGATTCATAATGATCCAGATGGGACTAATATTAACGTAGAATGTGGTTCTACCCACATCGAAAGCGTGCAGGCTTTGGTGAAAGCAGTAGGTGCCGACATCGGTATTGCCCACGATGGTGACGCAGACCGGATTATTGCCATTGACCACAGAGGGGAAGTTGTGGACGGTGATCACATCCTGGCTATCTGTGGGCTCCGTCTCCTAAAGCAGGGTAAGCTTCCGCACAACAAAATTGCTGCCACTGTTTATTCTAATGGCGGCCTCGTGCAGGCATTTCGAGAGGCAGGTGGCGATGTGGTTATTACAGCTGCTGGGGACCGTTATGTCTTAGAAGCCATGCTCAAAGAAGGGCTTGTTCTGGGCGGAGAGCAGTCTGGGCACATCATCTTCCTCAGCGACAGCACTACCGGTGACGGTATTTTGAGCGCACTGAAACTGCTTGAGGTTATGGTGGATACTGGTCAGCCTTTGGAAGAACTGGCGCGAGTTATGCCAGTGTTCCCGCAGGCGTTGGTGAACGTTCCGGTGAGAAGCAAAGATCATTGGAATAGTCAACCCGAGATTGCAGCGGCAGTCGAAGAAGCGGAGAAGCAGCTTGCGCCTTACGGACGCTTATTTGTTCGCCCGTCGGGCACAGAACCTGTGATCCGGATCATGGGTGAACACCCAGACCGTGATCTGGTCGAAACGGCGGTCCGTCGTGTTGCGGATCAAATTCATGCCTCTTTGGGAGTGGAGTAATGCGTGCCACCAGCTGTGGAGTCGATTTAGTGGAGATTTCTCGTATTGCACGGGCCCTGCAGCGGCAGCGGTTCCGCGAACGCGTATTTACCTCTCGAGAACGTGCACAGCTGGCTGATAAACAGCCTCAATCGTGGGCGGGCCGCTTTGCGGCTAAAGAAGCAGTGATGAAAGCTTTGGGGACTGGCTGGAGCCAGGGCGTGGCGTTTGATCAGATTGAGGTGATGACCCTGCCTTCAGGCCGTCCAACAGTTACTTTGAGTGGACGAGCCCTCGAGGTCAGCCACGAGCTGGGAATTATCGATCTATTAGTCAGTATTTCCCACAATGGAGAGTACGCGATTGCCATGGTTGTGGCAGTAGGGGAGGAGTGACAAGATGCGAGTGGTGACAGGCGCAGAGATGCGGGCCCTTGATCAGAGAGCGATCAAAGAAATAGGCATCAGCAGTCTGGTCTTAATGGAAAACGCCGGAACCAAAGTAGTGCAGCTTCTTCAAGAACGATTTGGCACACTGCAGGATAAGCGGATTCATATTTTGGCCGGCCCTGGAAACAACGGGGGAGATGGGCTCGTGGTTGCTCGTCACCTCTTAAATCACAAGGCGCGCCCGAAGGTGTATCTTACCCATGATCGGGACCGGTGTTCTCCAGAATGTCAGGTCAACCTCGACATTTACCAGAAATTAGGGGGAGAACTGGTAGTTATTAATCCCCTTGATGGGCGGCGCCTGCGATTCAGCCTGTCGCTTGCAGACATCATTGTTGATGCTCTTCTCGGCACCGGAGCTGAAGGCCCTCTGCGGGGGGACTTCAAAGAAATTGCCAAGATTGTGAATGAAGTAAACCGGCCGGTGGTGGCTGTCGATCTACCCACGGGTGTCGATGCCACTACCGGCGCGATTCCTGGTGGGATAGCTGTTAAAGCGGATTATACTGCAGTTTTGGGCTTTATGAAAACAGGCTGTCTTTTTTATCCCGGGCGTAGTTATCTAGGTGAATATGAGGTACTAGATATCGGTATTCCTCATGCACTTGCAGATTCTATCGAGCGCTATCTACTCGAACCCACCGATCTAGAGAAGCTGCCGGAGCGGCCCGCGTGGGGGCACAAGGGCACATTTGGGCGCACCTTAGTGGTAGCCGGATCACTGGGAATGGCTGGCGCTGCAGCACTATGCGCTCAAGCCGTGTATCGCGGTGGGGGCGGTATGGTCACCTTGGCGGTACCACAGTCAATTGTCGGCCGTTTCCCCCCAAATGAGGTTATTGTAAAGCCGATTCCTGACACTCCCGAGGGCACTCTCGGTAGTTCTAGTATCGATGCCTTGCGCGAGCTTCTCGACGGCCAAGATGTCTTGGCCATTGGCCCGGGACTGTCTAACCGCCCTGAGGTGAAGTTGGTCGTTGAGTATCTCCTGCAGAACTGGCAGGGGCCGGCAGTCCTTGATGCTGATGCTCTCAACGTACTTACCGCCGACTTCGTTCATTCGGTACCTGCCCAGAATCGGGCGCGCTGGGTGCTCACGCCTCATCCAGGCGAGATGGGCCGTATGGTAGGTGCACCGCCACAGAAAGTGAATGCTCAGCGGGGTACCATAGCGCAAGAATTAGCCGCCCAATGGGGCGTGACAGTGGTCCTTAAAGGAGCACCTACGGTTATCAGCGGGCCAGAACGAATGTATATTAGTAATGCAGGCAACCCTGGTATGGGCTCGGCCGGTATGGGTGATGTGCTCACCGGGCTCATCGCTGCATTTCTCAGTCAGGGCATGGAGCCGCTGGAGGCCGCTGCTCTGGGAGCCTATGTCCACGGTTTGGCCGGTGATCGCGCCGCAGAACAAGGGATGCGCGGCCTGACTGCAAGCGACTGTTTGGCTGCAGTGCAGTTGATAATAGGTTAGGAGATGGAGTAGATCATGAGTAGGCTTACGAGATCAGTCTGGGCAGAAGTCAATTTGCAAGATATCGCCTTCAATACCCAGCAGTTCAGCAGACTGATCGGGAACAGTCAGCTAATGGCCGTGATCAAGGCAAACGGATATGGACACGGTGCTCTAGAAGTTGCCCATACGGTTTTGGCTAATGGCGCCAGCTGGCTTGCAGTTGCGATCCCAGAGGAAGGAGTACGGCTTCGACGGGCAGGTATTGCCGCTCCCATCTTGGTCTTGGGAGCAGTAGCCCCGGAGGAAGCAGAGATATGTGTAGCTAAAGACTTGGCTGTCACTGTGCATGAGCCCGAGCTTGTTAGGATACTGGTCAATGCTGCTCGCAGGATGCAGAAAACGGCCAAGATCCATATCAAAGTAGATACAGGAATGAGCCGGCTCGGACTTGATGTGCGCACGGCAGTGGATTTTATCAGGGATATGACCAAAGCCCCTGGTATTGAGGTTCAGGGTGTGTTTACCCACTTCGCTGATGCTGATAATCCCAACCTGGAATATCTTAACTGGCAGTGGAGCCGTTTTGAAGCCGTGATGCACAACCTGCAGAAGCTTGACATCAAGATTCCTTTTTATCATGCGGCTAACACAGCTGCCACGATGTTTTTTCCCAAGTCTCATTTGGATATGGTGCGGGTTGGCTTAGGGCTATACGGGATGTATCCTGATGAGCGGCGTCCGCTGCTCTTGCGGCCAGCCCTATCACTAAAGAGTCGTGTGGCTGCAGTAAAGCGCGTGCCCCAAGGCACGGCGGTAAGTTATGGGTGCAGCTATGTAACCTGGAAAGAGACTACGCTGGCAGTGCTGCCCATTGGCTATGCCGATGGACTGTCGCGCAAGCTGAGCAACCAAGGACACGTGTTGATTGGGGGCCATGTCTGTCCTATCGTGGGTAAGGTAACCATGGACCACACCATCGTTGATGTGGGCGATCTGCCGGTTTCCATTGGGGATGAGGTTGTGCTGATCGGCAGGCAGGGTGACATAGAGATCACAGCGGACGATTGGGCTCGTTGGATGGACACTATCAATTACGAGGTCACCTGTCTGATCAGCAGCCGGGTAGAGCGGGTTTATACCTGACATAAGGCCTCGACTGCGGCCATAAAGATAACCCAGGGGGATTTTCATGCTCATTATTTTCTTATGCATAATGCTCCTGGGTAGTTTTGCCACAAGCAGTATTTATGCAGCAGAGCCGGTAGAGAAAGTCTATTTTTCAATACGAGATCGCCGCGGCGACGACTATGGCAGCGGTAATCTAAGATATCCTACTGATCCACTATTTGTCCCCGGAATCTTTGATTTAAGCCGCTTTCGCGTGGGCACTCTCCCTGATAAAGTATGGTTTGATCTCACCTTTCGAGAAGTAACCAATCCTTTCAATGCGCCAGAAGGATACTTTCATCAACGTATGGAAGTCTTTATTGACACGAGAACAGGCGATGGTAGTTCTGAAGTGGCCATTGGCGGCCACACTCTGCGCCTAGCCGAAGGGAGTAAGTGGCAGGTGCGCATCAGTGGCGCGCCCTTTGCTGAATGCCGCGCCTACGTCTGGCGTGACGGCAAACTTCACCTCTTTTCTGAGGGAGTAGGTTCATACCTGTTATCAGATGGCCGGACAATTCGAATTGAAGTCCCGCAAGAGATTCTTCCTCCGATCGATCCCAGCTGGCGATTTGCTGTGCTGATCGGTGGCTTTGATGTCTTGGCCCCTGATTTTTGGCGTCAAGGGGTAGGGTATTCGGATCAGTGGCGGTTTGAGGCTGAACTTCCTATTGCTGATCTGTTGGGGCCATGGTGGAGCTGGCCCGGTCAGAAGCAGCAGCTGCGTGAAGGTGTGCTGTATCCCGTCCAAAGACGCCCACCAGTAGTCTTGCTCTTTGGAGGGGTGTTGGTGACAGCACTTTTGTTATCTGGATTTCTAGTAGTTTTTCGGAGGTGGAAACATGCCTGATGAAGTTACTATGGAGGATGTCTTTCGTTTGTATGAACGGAAGGTGGCTCTCTTATCGAGCGCGCAGAAGGAGAAACTCTGTGTCGCACATGACGAGGGCATGTCGCCATTTGTAATTGGCTGTGCGATCTTGCGCGCCAAACAAGAGCAACGGCTGAACCGCCTGCGGGGTAAGAACAAGCATATTTCTTTTAACTATATCTACAGGATTATTGAAGACTGGCTCAACCATGGAATAACGACTGATGACGCATTCTTAGAATACTGGAAGGCAGTGAATGCGGACAAGCAGGCAGAAGGAGCACGGAGGGATGAAGATGTACAAGCTGACAAGCGGAAGTTTACCCGCAAAGATTTCACCTACAAAGCCCCTCCAAAACCAAATAAGGAGCTCTTCCCATTCCTTGATTAAAAAGCGGGGCATCCGCCGCTACTTCAGAAGCGTAGAGCGGTGCCCCAGTTGTGGTTCCTTGCGTAGGCGTATTTACCGCCTGCACCTCTTTCCTGTACCAGAATCGTTTGGAAAAGGGCAGTGGTATTGGGAAGACTGCAGCTGTATTAAGGAGGAGCGGGCCGAGCAGCGTAGGGCACGGACTGAGCTTCTGCGGGTGCCCATCGAAGACCCAATTCCTCTGGGGCTGCGGAATCATTCTTTTGAGAATTTCAAGGTGTTCACTTTTAACCAGGAGACTTATAAGATCTGTACTTCCTTTGTGGAGAAGTTCGATCAGATCTCCAGTGGCCAGGGTTTAGTGTTAATGGGGAAATCCGGGACAGGCAAGACCCACCTTGCCTGCGCCATTGCCAACAGCTTAAAGGACAAACATCGGGTGCAGTTCGCTTATGTGCCTACGCTCCTAGAGAAAATGCGCAAAGGCATAGTCGAACTCGAACCTCTCATCCATGCCGATCTGCTGGTCTTGGACGATCTCGGTAGTGAGCGTGAATCGGCGTGGACCACAGAAAGGCTTTTGATTATCGTAGATGGCCGCCTGACGAACTGCAAACCCACGGTTTACACGACGAATTATGAGGTCGAGGACCTCGAAAAACGTCTTGGTATGCGGCTTACTTCCCGCATTCTCGGTCACAACGTAGCTCTGCTCCTGCATGGGCCAGATTATCGCCTGCAGCGCTACGGCTATTGAGCTCTTACAATATCTTACTGAGAAACTCCCGTGTACGGGCCTGCTTAGGGTTAGAAAAGACCTCCCTGGGCGGGCCTTCTTCGATTATGTGCCCATCATCCATAAACACTACCCGGTCACCCACTTCGCGGGCAAAGCCCATCTCATGTGTGACAACAATCATAGTGCTGCCCTCTAGAGCTAGTTTTTTCATGACTTCCAGCACTTCTCCGATCATTTCTGGGTCCAGGGCTGAAGTGGGCTCATCAAACAACATCACCTGAGGCTGCATCGCCAGCGCCCGGGCAATAGCCACTCTCTGTCTTTGGCCACCGGACAGTTCACCCGGATAACTGTGGGCTTTGTCTGCCAGGCCTACCTTAGCGAGCAGCTCCAGAGCAAGCTTTTCTGCAGATTCTTTGTCGGTTCCCCGCACTTTTTGAGGAGCAAGGGTGATGTTGTCCAACACCTTCATATGTGGGAACAGGTTAAAGCTTTGGAAGACCATTCCCATCTCTTGACGCACCTGCCTGAGGTTGCGCTTGGGATCAACTTCTACTCCATCCAAGAAGATCTGCCCACTATCAGGAGTCTCGAGGTAGTTGAGGCAGCGCAGCAGAGTGCTCTTGCCGCTGCCGGAAGGCCCGATTACAACGACCACTTCGCCGCGCCCGACGCTGAGCGATACTCCTTTGAGTACCTCCAAATTGCCGAAGCGCTTATAGAGGTTTCTAACTTCAATCATGGGCTGCCTAGACACCATTTTTCACCCTCTTCTCCAAGAAATCAACGATACGCGAGACGCTGAATGTCATGACCAGATAGATCAGCGCTACTGCCAGCCATACTTCAAAGGGGCGGAACGTGCGGCCGATGATAATCTGTCCCTTCCGCACCAGCTCTTCCAGGGCAATTACCGATACAAGCGATGAGTCCTTTAAAAGCGCAATAAACTCGTTCCCCAGCGGGGGGAGGATTTGACGGAAGGCCTGCGGCAGAATGATATACCGCATTGTCTGTGCAGAAGTCATTCCAAGAGACAGAGCCGCTTCGGTCTGACCTTTATCAATGGCTTGAATTCCCGCTCTCACGATCTCGGCTACATAGGCGCCGCTGTTGATGCTCAAGGCCAATACAGCCGCGGTGTAAGCCGGAATTGGCTGGCCGATTATCCCCGGCAGCCCGTAGAAAACAATGAATGTTTGAACCAGGAGGGGAGTGCCCCTAATAAAATCAATATAGACCGCAGCTATGTATTTTTGCGGCCCTTTCGAAAGACGCGCTATGCCAGCTATTGTACCGATTATTACGCCAAAGAACACGGCAATCGCCGTGAGCTGCACGGTGAGCCGCGCTCCTTGAAGCAGCATAGGCATGGATGACCAGACTAGGTCCCAGCGAAAACTCATTTAAGATCCTCCTCAACACAATTTGGTGCAGCACCTTAGTGATGCTGCACCAGTTTGAACATGCTTTACTTAGTTTGCTCCAAACCATTTTTCGTAGATTGCATCGTAGGTGCCGTCGGCTTTGATCTCAGCTAATGCTTGATTGATCTTCGCCAACAGCTCTTGGTTTTCTTTGTGAACAGCGATTCCATAGAATTCATTATCGGCTACTGGGCCAACATGCGTAAGCGGTGCATGGGGGTTTGCTGCTAGGTAAGCTTCTGCTACCGGCAGGTCTACCACCATGGCATGGACGGTACCCATTATCACGTTCTGCATCGCCTCAGGAACAGTGTTGTAGCGCAGTAAGCTCCCTAACCCTTCGATTTCTTCAGCGGCGAAGTCGCCAGTAGTACTGATCTGTACTGCCGCAATCTTGCCCTTGAGAGAGTCAAGGCTGGTGATATCCTTGTTGTTCTGATTAACCACAATAGTGAGGACCGATTCGAAATAAGGGTCTGAGAAAGAAACAGATTCGGCCCGCTCGGGGGTAATGGTGATTCCAGCAATAAGTGCATCGTAAACTTTGTTCTGCAGTGCAGGAATCAGCCCATCCCAGCTGATGTTGTCAATCTGCACTTTCATGCCGAGTTTGTCACCGATAGCTTTAATGATGTCCATATCAAAACCTGTGAGCTGGCCATCTTCTGCCACGAATTCAAAGGGCATAAAACCAGCTTCAGTAGCTACCTTCAGAACATCTTGAGCCAAGACAGTACTAGTAACAGCGAACATCATCAAGAGAGTAATAAGCAAAGCGGTTGTTTTCTTCATGAAATACACCTTCCTCGATCTGAGAATCTTCTATGGGAATCATTATACACCCGGTTGTAAGAATATGCAATACCCTTTTATATTTATTCTGATTGCAGAAGAAGGAGACCCCTGTATTACCTAGAATTCCCTAATATGGAGGGTGATGAAATGAACCTAATTATAACCAACGGAACGGTAATTGGGGATCGCCTGATCCACAATGCTTCCGTCGTAGTCATCGGCAATAAGATTCTGTTTGTTGGTGATGAACGGGATAGCCGACTGCTGCTTCGCGCAGCCGACCGCAATGTCTTTCGGATAATCGACGCTCAGGGAGGCTATATAGCCCCTGGTTTAATAGACATTCACATCCATGGTTCGGATGGAGTAGATTTAATGGATGGGAACGAAGAAGTTCTGCGCACGATGGGCCGCTTCTTGGCACGCCATGGCACTGTTGGATATCTTCCGACGACTGTGACTGCCTCGCCTGAAAACACGCGGCGCGTGGCGGAAATGACTGCCTCCTATAAGCGTAATACTGATGAGGCAGCGGTTCTCGGCCTCCATCTCGAGGGCCCCTATATTAATGAGAAGTATAAAGGAGCCCAGTATGGCCCCGAAATTCGTCCCGCTAACCTCAAGGAGCTAGAAGAGCTTTGGGAAATCCTTGGCGATAAAATGCGCCTTGTTACGCTTGCGCCTGAAGTCCCCGGCGCTTTAGAAGCCATCGATTGGCTGGTAAAGAAGTGCATAGCCGTCGCTATCGGTCATTCAGATGCTACTTATGAAGAGGCGATGGAAGGAATTAAGCGAGGCGCAAATCACGGAACTCATCTATATAATGGGATGCGGGGCCTCCACCACAGAGAGCCAGGGGTCGTTGGGGCCCTGCTGGCTGAACCCGATGCCTATGTCCAGCTGATTGCTGATTTAATTCACATCCATCCTGGTGCATTGCGGGTTGCTTTAGCCTGCAAGCCCCTCGAGCGAGTGCTCCTGATTACTGACGCAGTCCAGGCCACCGGGCTTGAAGATGGGGAGTATGTCTTGGGTGACCAGCGTATCTTTGTCAAGGATGGTGCAGCCCGCCTAGCAGAGGGCAACTTAGCTGGCAGCACCTTAACCTTAATTCAAGCGGTCAAAAACATGATCGAGGTCTTGGGCGTGCCTATCAATGATGCTTTCCAGATGGCAAGCAAAAACCCCGCAGAGTCCATTGGGCTTAGTGACAAGGGCTGGATTCGCGAAGGATATGATGCAGATATTATCGTTCTATCCCCAGACCTAGATGTGAAGATGACCATTGTAGATGGTGTTGTAGCCTATGATGGCTTAGACGACGGAGGTGGACAATAATGGAGATCATTGTGACGAAGAATTATGATGAAATGAGTCAAGTGGCAGCTGACATCTTTAGGAAACATCTTGAAAAGCAGCCCAAGACTGTCCTGGGGCTGGCTACCGGCAGTACACCTATCGGAATGTATCAGAAACTGGTAGAGTATCACAAAGCCGGCCTTGACTTCTCGCAGGTAACCAGCTTCAACCTGGATGAGTATATTGGCCTAGCCGGAGATCATCCAGCAAGCTATCGCTATTTCATGGAGGAGCAGCTTTTTGGCTTGGTCAACATTAATCCCGAGAACATCTTCATCCCCAACGGTGCCGCCGAAGATCCAGAAGCAGAATGCAGGGACTATGAAAAACGCTTGAGGGCGGCTGGCGGTATTGACCTACAGGTGTTGGGTATCGGAACCAATGGCCACATTGGCTTCAACGAGCCAGGCACTCCCTTTGACACCACAACCCACGTGGTCGAGTTGACTGCCAGCACTCGGGAAGCCAACGCCAGGTTCTTTGATTCTATCGATGAAGTGCCTACTCATGCCATCTCAATGGGTATCAAGTCCATTATGAAGGCTCGCCGCATTGTTCTCTTAGCCAGCGGTGAAAACAAAGCTGAGGCCATTGCCCAGGCGGTAAAGGGGCCAATAACACCCGGCCTGCCAGCTTCTGTACTGCAGCTTCATCCGAATGTTCAGTTTATCATTGATGAGGCGGCAGGTAGGCTGCTCTAGAATGTACTGTTTCGCCGATTATCACACGCACACACGCTACAGTCACGGCCGAGGCAGCGTTAGGGATAACGTTGCTGCAGCTGCAGAGCGAGGTCTGGAGGAAATCGCCATCAGCGACCATGGCCCTAATCATCTATTTGGCTATGGGATAAAAAGCCTTGATACGCTCAAACAGATCCGTTCTGACCTGGAGGCTGCATGCGCCGAGTTTTCGCAAGTTAAGGGCTTAGTCGGCATCGAAGCAAACATTGTCAGTACCGAGGGAGATCTGGACCTGCCACCTGAAGCAGCACACCTGGTTGATATAGTCCAAGCGGGCCTGCATGCCATGGTGCGCCTTGCTGGCCTAAAGCAATTTGGGCGCATCTATGGTTGGCATTATCTGGGTAAACTGTGGGATCCATGGTCACAAAGGTCCCGCATTCACAATACAGATGCAGTGATCAATGCGGTGTACAAGAACCGCATTCACATCATTACCCATCCCGGGCATCGCTTCAACATTGACACCCGGGCAGTTGCCCGGGCCTGCTGCCAGCGCGGGACTGCGCTGGAGATTAACTGCAGTCATGACCATATCACCGTGGAATACATTCGAATTGCTGCGGAAGAAGGCGTCAAGTTTGTGATCGGCAGCGACGCCCACTCGCCTGAGAGGGTGGGGGACTTTTCCCGCGGGATCGAACTGGCCCGTTCAGCAGGTTTGGGACCAGACCAGATTCTAAATGCACGGGCAGTTACCTGATCTGGGGAGCGTGGATGCCAATGGCAAAACTCAAGTGGCTCTATCCAGGAATGCGAGTCAAACGCTGGCTCGCACTCCTTATATTAGGAATCTTTGGAATTGCAGTTGGGTTGACCGTACTCTTTCATCTTCCGTGGATGAGCTCAATTGAACAGCAGATTTTGGAGTGGTTTAACGGTTCGTACACTTATGGTGCCCTGCTAATATTGCTGGGAGCAGCATGCGTTATCGTTGCTATCCGCTGTGGGCTGAACTCCGTTGTACGGGCGATCAAACCGCAGATCAGTTCGGACCTGGCCAGCGAGCTGTATAAGCAGCGCAGTCTTGAAAAAGGGCCCCATATTGTGGTCATCGGGGGCGGTACTGGCCTTTCCACTATGCTGCGGGGCCTGAAGGAGTATTCGGCCAACATAACCGCGATCGTCACTGTCGCTGATAACGGCGGCAGCTCGGGGCGGATTCGCGATGAGTTGGGTATCCTTCCGCCTGGCGATATCCGTAACACAGTAATTGCTCTGGCCGATACAGAACCTCTGATGGAAAAGCTCTTCCAGTACCGTTTTTCATGGGGCGAGGGGTTGAAGGGGCACAGTTTTGGCAACCTATTCTTAGCGGCAATGGCGGATATCACGGGTGATTTTGAGGAGTCAATCAAAGAGTTTAGCAAAGTATTGGCCGTGCGGGGGAAAGTGCTCCCGTCGACCTTGGCC
The DNA here is from genome assembly GCA_012521295.1 of Bacillota bacterium. Lineage (GTDB taxonomy): Bacteria > Bacillota > Limnochordia > Darwinibacteriales > Darwinibacteriaceae > JAAYMS01. Next base: position 8,272 of record JAAYMS010000160.1, on the reverse strand, counting down.
ACGGTACAGCTGAAGGCCGAGTATACCGATGGGACTGAAACCGTAGGTGAAGCTGAGATTCCTCAGCCAGGCAAAGAAATCTCCCGTGTTTCTCTCGTGCCATCTGAAGTCAAGGCGGTCCCAGAAGCGGTTCAAGCAATCCTAGATGCAGACTTGATTGTCCTTGGCCCAGGCTCTTTGTATACAAGTGTGATTCCTAATCTTCTCGTTGATCCAATCGTCGAAGCCCTTGAGCAGGCAGAAGCGATCAAGGTCTATGTCTGCAATGTGATGACACAGCCAGGAGAGACTACTGGGTTTTCTGCATCAGATCACGTGTACGCTCTGCTTAAGCACGCAGATTTCCGCCCAATTATTGATTATGTCCTCGTAAACGATACTCCTATCTCGTCTTGGCAGGCTGAGAAGTACGCGGAACAGGGAGCATACCCTGTACAGCTTGACCGCAATCGCCTTGAGAACATGGGCTTAGAAGTGGTCACCGGTTCCCTCATCGATCACGCAGACTTGGTGCGTCACAATAGTGCGCGCTTAGCTGAGGCACTGCTGCGGATTTGGGAGAAACATAGGTAACTTGGTTTGGTTTATTTTCTCTCTCTGCGGAATATATCTGTGGGGGGAGGGGATATTGTGCGGCGCTTGTTAGCTGTGGCGGTCCTGTTTTCGGTACTCAGCATGGGTGTTCCCTTGACACTACGTTCGCTGCACCGCCGCTTCTTCGGAGTAAAGCCAGGTGTTACTCTTGAGTCCCAGCGCATGCAGGGTTACTACGAGCATGAAGTCTGGATTGTAGTGGAGCAGATGGCGGAGCGAATCCAGCGTCCTGCCCGCCCTGCTGCAATTCATAAGGAGACCGGGGAGGTTATTCCCCACGAAAACGGCATCTATGTAGACATTGATGCCACAGTACACAAGGTGATGCAGGCACCCGCAGGTGCCGAGCTGAAAGTCGAAACAGTGGAGATTATCCCCACACTGCGTACTGAACATCTCGAAGGGCTCGATACAATCTTGGGCGACTTCTCAACACCTCTTATGGGCAGCCCCGACCGGGTGCACAATATCCGTTTGTCTCTAGCCGCGATCAATAACACTTTGGTCATGCCAGGCGAGGTGTTCTCCTTTAATGGTGTGGTCGGCGAGCGGACAAAAGAGAGAGGTTATCGCAATGCTCCCATTATCTTGGGAGAGGCAGTAGTACCTGGAGTGGGGGGAGGAATCTGTCAGACGTCAAGTACCCTTTACAATGCCGTACGCCTAGCTAAACTGGAAGTCGTCGAGCGCCGCATTCACTCGATTGCTCCCAGCTACATTCAGCATGGAAGAGATGCGACAGTAGCGTGGCCTCACACTGACTTCAAGTTCCGCAATAACTCGCCCTATCCGGTGATTGTGAAAGGGGCGATTCAAGGCTGGCGTGTACGTGTATGGATTGTAGGGAGGCAGGATTGAATGTCTTTTTCCGAAGATACGAGAAATGAACTGGCGCGGGTAGTTCCCACGGCGCGCTGCTGCCGCTTGGCCGAACTGAGCGCTTTTTATGACTTAGATGGTATGCTGATGGGTACTGACAACCAGTACCTCGATTTCACAACGTCTTCTCTACAAGTGGCGCGCAAAATACTGACCCTACTGCGCAGTTTGTATCCAGGCATTGCCACACAAGTGCTGGTGATGCGTTCTCGCTCTCGTAGGACGCAGATCTGCACTGTCCGAGTGCTGAAGAGCGCCGAGGCACAGAAAGTGTACCAGGATCTTAAGGAACTCGATTACGCTGAGGGGCAGCCCTATTTGAGAAAGAAGTGCTGCCGACGCGCTTATATTCGCGGCGCCTTTTTGGGTCATGGTTCGATCACCAACCCAGAAAGGACCTATCATTTAGAAATCTCTACCGATCATTCGCATGCTGCGGCTAAAGTGCTGGCTGCACTCCATTCCTTCCATCTTGATGCGGGCATCGTGCAGCGCAAGGGCAGCCTCGTTGTCTACCTCAAGGATGGCGATCAGATTGTTACCCTGCTTAACCTGATGGGTGCGCACCAGGCTCTGCTTCACTTTGAGAATGTGCGGGTTCTGAAAGATGTGCGCAACCAAGTCAACCGCTTGGTGAATTGTGAAACGGCAAATGTGGACAAGACTGTCAAAGCGGCGATGTCTCAGATCGAAGCGATCCGCCTGATAGAGGAACACGATGGCCTAGACCAGCTCCATCCGAAGTTGAGGGAAGTTGCCCTACTTCGGCAGCAGTATCCCTACGCTTCACTAAAAGAACTAGGCGATATGTGTAACCCTCCAATGAGTAAATCTGGCGTGAACTACCGCATTCGCCAGCTCAAGGCTAGGGCCGCAGAGATCGCGCGCTTATACTCATAGATTTAACATAAGTGACGCAGGAAACAAATGGCTCATAAAGAATAACATACCGTGAGTGGGACGCAAAATGGTCTCGCGGGACAAAATAGATCCCACCTCTGGGGGACATATTGATTGGATACCTTTTCCGTATTTCGAAAAGTCGTACCAGAAGTCACTGATATTCTAGAACGCCGCTATCTTCTGCTGCGAGCCATTCGATCGCTGGGTCCTGTGGGGCGCCGCAGCCTCACGAGTAAACTGGAGCTTTCGGAGCGCACAGTTCGGTCTGACCTGGAGCTTCTGCGCGCTCAAGGGCTTATTATGTGCGGCAGCGCCGGGGTTTGGCTCTCCCAGGAAGGTGAAAAGGTGCTGGCACAGCTAGATGATATGGCTCGGCGCCTCTATGATGTGGCAGGCCTTGAGCGGGCCATGACAGCGGCTTTTAGACTCAAGCGAGTACTGATTGTACCCGGTGATTCTGACGAAGACCCTACTGTCAAGCGAGATTTGGCCCAAGCCGCGGCCAACTATCTGCGCAGTATCGTAGAAGACGGGGATATCCTAGCTGTAACAGGAGGTACAACGCTGGCTCAAGTAGCCGAATCATTTCCAGGTGAGCCGCTGCAGCGGCGGGTCACTGTTGTTCCCGCCCGTGGAGGCCTAGGTGAGGACATCAAGATCCAGGCCAATACAATTGCGGTCAGGCTAGCGGAGAAGATGGGCGGTACCTACAAACTGCTCCATGCCCCAGAAGATGTTCTGCCCTGTCATTTAGAACAGATTCTGCGGGAACCAAAGATCCGCGATGTGATCGCACTGGGGCGACGGGCCAATGTCCTGCTGCACGGCATTGGTACCGCTGAGGAAATGGCTCGTAGGCGAGGGCTCGACGATGATACCACCATGTCTCTCATTGCCCGTGGCGCTGTTGGAGAAGCATTCGGTTACTACTTCAATGCCCAGGGGGAAATTGTTTACAGCACAACTTCAGTAGGTCTGCGCCTCAGCGACTTGGCCAATATTAATACAGTGGTTGCCGTCAGTGGAGGGCGCAGTAAAGCCTGGGCAATCTTGTCAGTTTTATCTGCTGGAAATTGTCATGTCTGCATCACCGATGAAGGGGCAGCCCGGAAGGTGATGAGATTAAAAGACACTATACAATCAAAAGGAGGAATTTCTCATGACAATTAGGATTGGAATTAACGGTTTTGGCCGTATCGGCCGGCTCGTATTCCGCGGTGCAGTTAAGAACCCAAACATGGAGATTGTAGCAATCAATGACTTGACCGATGCTGCAACCCTTGCTCACCTGCTTAAGTTCGACTCCCTACACGGCATCTTTGATGGCGATGTAGACGTTGACGGCGACAGCCTTGTTGTTAATGGCAAGAAGATCAAGGTTTTGGCTGAACGTGATCCTAAGAACCTGCCCTGGGGCGAACTCGGTGTAGACTACGTTGTTGAATCTACCGGTATTTGGCGCAAGCGCGACCAAGCTCAGTGGCACATCGATGCAGGTGCTAAGAAGGTTATCATCACCGCTCCTGCAAAAGGCGAAGACATCACCATCGTGATGGGTGTCAACGAAGACAAGTATGATCCTGCAAACCATCATGTAGTTTCTAACGCTTCCTGCACCACCAACTGCTTGGCTCCTTTTGCTAAGGTGCTCCATGATACCTTTGGCATCAAGAAGGGCCTGATGACAACTGTTCACTCCTATACCAATGACCAAAGAATTCTCGACCTGCCCCACAGCGACCTGCGGAGAGCTCGGGCTGCTGCTATGAGCATCATCCCAACCACAACTGGTGCTGCTGCAGCTGTTGGCTTGGTTCTGCCTGAGTTGAAGGGTAAGCTCGATGGCTATGCACTCCGTGTACCTACTCCAACCGTGAGTGTAGTAGACCTGGTAGCTGAATTAGAAAAAGAAACTACTGCTGAAGAAGTCAACGATGCACTGCGCGCTGCTGCCGAAGGCCCCATGAAGGGTATCTTAGGCGTAGAGGATCGCCCACTCGTATCCATCGACTTCAAGGGTGACTCTCGCTCCTCCATCGTTGACTCCGCCCTCACCGCTGTAATGGATGGCAACATGGTCAAAGTTGTCTCCTGGTACGACAATGAGTGGGGCTACTCCATGCGCGTGGTCGATCTGATCGCTTACATGGACAGCAAGAAGTAATAAAGCATAGGAGGGGGGGATTCCCCCCTCCTTGAATTCCGTGGTTCAACTGGTTGAATAGGAGGTTAGAGTTATGGCAAAGAAGACAGTGCGGGATATCGATGTTCAAAACAAGCGTGTCCTAATGCGCTGCGATTTTAACGTTCCCATGCAGGATGGTAAGATCACCGATGATAAGCGGATCCGGGCTGCTCTCCCAACTATCAAGTACTTGATCGAAAAAGGTGCAAAAGTGATTCTCATGTCGCACCTTGGGCGCCCGAAGGGCAAGTTTGCTGACGAGTTCCGTTTGGATGCTGTGGCTGAACGTTTGAGTGAACTCTTAGAAAAGCCTGTTACGAAGGTAAACGACTGCATCGGCGACGAACCCAAGGCAGCTGTTGAAAAGATGCAGCCTGGCGATGTAGTGCTTTTAGAGAATGTACGTTTTTATGCTGAAGAAGAAAAGAACGATCCTGAATTTGCCAAGAAGCTCGCCTCTCTGGGCGATATTTATGTAAATGACGCCTTTGGTACCGCACATCGTGCTCATGCTTCTACAGAAGGTGTAACGAAGTATCTGCCAGCAGTATCTGGTTTCCTGATGGAAAAAGAGCTGCAGTTCTTGGGCAGTGCTGTTGAAAATCCAAAGCGTCCATTCGTAGCTATTCTAGGCGGTGCTAAAGTAAAAGATAAAATCGCGGTCATCGAGGCCCTGCTCCAGAAAGTTGATACTCTGATTGTCGGTGGCGGGATGGCCTACACCTTCTTGAAATCGAAGGGCTATGAAGTAGGAAACTCCCTGCTGGACGAAGAGCGTCTCGATTTCTGCCGTGAAGTACTTGCCAAAGCCGAGGAGGCTGGGGTAAAATTCCTCTTGCCAGTAGATGTTGTTGTGGCTAAGGAATTTGCTGCCGATGCCGAACATAAGGTTGTGCCGGCAGATCAAATCCCTGCTGATTGGGAAGGCTTGGACATTGGGCCTGAGACCATCGCACTCTTTAAGTCTGCTATTGCTGAAGCAGGTACCATAGTATGGAACGGCCCTATGGGTGTATTTGAGTTCCCTGCATTTGCTAAAGGAACCAACGCGATCGCTGAAGCTCTAGCCGAATCAGATGCGGTTACAGTAATCGGCGGCGGCGATTCGGCTGCTGCAGTAGAGCAGGCTGGTCTGGCCGATAAGATGACACATGTCTCCACCGGTGGTGGTGCGTCACTCGAATTCCTAGAAGGCAAGGTTCTGCCAGGTGTAGCCGCACTAAATGATCTATAAGAGGTGAAATAATTGCGCACACCAATTATTGCAGGTAATTGGAAAATGCACAAAACAGTCAGCGAAGCGGTGGAGCTTGTCCGTAAGCTTGAAGCAGAGCTCCAGGACAGCCCCGTTGAAGTAGTGGTCTGCCCACCTTTTACCGCCTTGTCGGCTGTGTTTGCGCTGGGTCTTTCTAAAGTTAAGCTCGGCGCACAGAATATGTACCACGAAGAACAAGGGGCATATACAGGTGAAATTTCGCCTGCAATGCTCAAAGATGTAGGCTGCCAGTATGTGATCCTGGGTCACTCTGAGCGCCGCGAGTATTTCAAAGAAAGTGACGTATTTGTTGCAAAGAAGGCCGCAAAAGCTCTAGAACACGGCATCAAACCCATCATCTGCGTCGGAGAGTCTCTTGACGAACGCCGTGCTGGCAAGACCTTCGATGTGGTCGTCACTCAAACTAAAGGTGCCTTGGCCTATATAACACCAGAACAGATCGCAGATGTGGTCATTGCGTATGAACCGATCTGGGCCATTGGTACTGGTGAAACATCAACAGGTGAAGATGCCAATGAAGTCATTGGTAAGATTCGTGCCACCATTGCCGAACTCTTCGGTCAGGATAAAGCAGACCAAGTCCGCATTCAGTACGGCGGCAGTGTCAAACCTGGCAACATCGCAGAGTTCATGAACCAACCTGAGATCGACGGTGCTCTGGTAGGTGGGGCCAGCCTTTCCGCAGATGATTTCACCAAGATCGTGCAGTATGAGTAATGGAGGGGTAACGTTGGAGAAAAAGAAGCCTGTGGCCCTAATTATCCTTGATGGATGCGGCCTAGAAGACAATACCAACGGCAATGCTGTCAAAGCGGCTAAGACGCCTACCATGGATTGGCTCTATGCCAACACACCGCACAGCACTCTTTCCGCATCAGGCGGCAGTGTGGGATTGATGGATGGACAGATGGGTGACTCCAACGTGGGCCACCTCAATCTGGGCGCGGGCAGAATTGTCTATCAAGATGTAGTCCGTATTTCGAAGGCAGTTGAAGATGGCAGCTTCTTCGAAAACCCAGTTCTTCTGGGTGCTGTACGCCATGCGAAAGAGAACGGCAGTGCCCTGCATCTGATGGGGCTTGTTTCGCCGGGCGGCGTACACAGCCATTCAGACCATCTGTATGCCTTACTGCGGTTGGCCAAGGAAGAAGGTTTACAAGAAGTGTACGTCCATGCGTTCTTAGATGGCCGGGACGTCGCTCCAAGCAGTGCAGCTCAGTATCTCGCTGACCTAGAAGAGGCAATTAAGGAAATTGGTGTAGGCCGAATTGCTACCATATCTGGGCGGTACTACGCCATGGACCGCGACAAACGCTGGGATCGGACAGAAAAGGCATATCGGGCCCTACTCGGCGAAGGCCGCACGGCCGCAAGCAGTAGTGAGGCTATCCAGTATGCCTACGATAACGGAGAGACAGATGAGTTCGTCATTCCTACAGTGATCACCAGCGAAGGCAAACCGACTGCCGTGATCAAGGATAATGACGCAGTGCTCTTCTTCAATTTCCGGGCAGATAGAGCTCGGCAGCTCTCCTACGTGTTTACCGATGATAACTTCAGCGGCTTTGATCGGGGGCCGAAACCAAAGGTGCATTACGCTACCATGACTCAGTATGATGTTACGATTGATGCACCATTTGCCTTTGCTCCGCAAGATCTCTCAAATACGCTGGGTGAGTACCTGTCTAAGATGGGCAAGACTCAGCTGCGCATTGCTGAGACCGAAAAATACGCCCACGTCACGTTCTTCTTTAACGGCGGACGCGAAGAGCCATTCCCTGGTGAAGATCGCATTTTGGTGCCATCGCCTAAGGTTCCTACCTACGATCTACAGCCAGAAATGAGTGCTCCTGAAGTCACTCGCCGCGTAGTTGAAGAGATCGATAAGGGAATCTACGATGTCATCGTGCTGAACTACGCCAACTGCGACATGGTGGGCCACACCGGTGTGATGGAAGCTGCGATTAAGGCAGTTGAAGCCGTAGACACTGGCCTGGGACAAGTACTAGAAGCTCTGAAGCGCAATGGCGGCAAAGCGATTATCACTGCCGACCACGGCAATGCTGAGCGCATGATTGACCCAGACAACGGCGAACCGTACACCGCTCACACTACCAACTTGGTACCCGTTTGGTTGTTTAACACCGAATATGATAAAATCACGTCGGGCATTTTGGCTGATATGGCTCCGACAGTATTAGATCTGTTAGGGCTTCCTCAGCCTAAAGAAATGACCGGGAAGAGTATTATCGTGAAGGAGGCAGACTAAATGTTCATTGAAGATGTAATTGCCCGAGAGGTACTTGACTCGCGAGGCAACCCTACAGTAGAAGTTGAAGTCTATCTTGCTGACGGTGCAGTCGGCCGGGCCATTGTACCCTCTGGTGCATCCACCGGTGCCTTCGAAGCTGTTGAACTCCGGGATGGCGATAAAG
>JAAYMS010000023.1 GCA_012521295.1 Bacillota bacterium | reverse complement strand
GACAAGCTCATGGTCGAGCTGGACGGCACCCCCAACAAGGGTAAGCTGGGCGCCAACGCGATCCTGGGAGTTTCTCTGGCTGTAGCCCGGGCTGCTGCCGAGTCCCTCGGTATGCCACTCTGGCGGTATATCGGCGGTGTGAATGGGTTCCAACTGCCTGTACCTATGATGAACATTCTCAACGGTGGCGCACACGCCGACAATAACGTCGACATCCAAGAGTTCATGGTTATGCCTGTAGGTGCTAAGTCCTTCCGCGAAGGCCTGCGGATGGGTGCTGAGGTCTTCCACAACCTGAAGAAGGTTCTCGCTGCAAGAGGCCTCAATACTGCCGTTGGTGATGAGGGCGGCTTTGCTCCTAATTTGAAGTCCAACGAAGAAGCCATCGAGGTTATTATTGAAGCTATCGAAAAGGCTGGCTACAAGCCTGGCGAAGACGTCTGCCTCGCCCTCGACGTTGCTTCTACCGAGCTTTTCAAAGATGGTAAGTACCATCTCGAAGGTGAAGGCAAAGTCCTTGACACCGACGAAATGATCGCTTTCTACGAGAACTTGGTCAACAAGTATCCGATCATCTCCATCGAAGACCCACTAAGCGAAGACGAGTGGGAAGGCTGGAAGAAGCTCACTGACGCCATTGGTGACAAGGTTCAGCTGGTTGGCGACGACTTGTTCGTTACCAACACTGAGCGCTTGGCGCGGGGTATCAAGAATGGTGTAGCTAACGCCATTCTCATCAAGGTAAACCAAATCGGTACCTTGACCGAGACCCTCAATGCTATCGAGATGGCCAAACGGGCAGGCTACACTGCAGTCATTTCCCACCGTTCAGGCGAGTCTGAAGACACCACCATTGCTGACTTGGCTGTAGCAGTCAACGCTGGTCAAATCAAGACAGGTGCACCCAGCCGGACCGACCGCGTTGCCAAGTATAACCAGCTCCTCCGGATTGAAGATCTGCTGGGTGAAACTGCAGATTATCCCGGCCTGAGAGCTTTCTACAACATCAAGAAGTAACAGCTAATCGGGTCCCGCTCAGCGCGGGGCCCATTTACATCTTGCCTATACAGCAGATGTTATGGTAAAATGTTTTAGTGTGACAAACATTACCGGCAGGGAGGTGTCTTCAAGGCATGAGAACCTTTCTAATGATTATCCAGTTCCTTGTATCGATCGCGCTGATCGCAGTAGTAGTGCTGCAGGAGAGTAAGGGTGAGGGGCTGGGCGCACTCGGTGGAGGAAGTTCTATGTTCTTCAACCGCCGCAAGGGGCGTGAAGAGCTCTTAAGTACCGCCACCACCTATCTGGCCGTAGGATTCATGGTCCTGTCGGTAATCCTCGCTGTTTGGTTTTAACAGAAGCACGTTAACTCCCCTCTGTCTTCGGGCAGAGGTTTTTTTATGCAAAAAGCGGGATTCAGCTCTAACTGAATCCCGCTTGTTCTTTGCGGTGTGATATGGTGGAGGTGAGCGGAGTTGCACCGCTGTCCGCGAATGGGCCAACACCAGCATCTCCGAGCGCAGCTGCAGTTTTAGATCTCGCCTACTCAAACGCTCCGCAGCCAGCTTTTGAGTGGGCCAGCCCGTTAATCTCCCCCAGTCGGCCCGGGCCGTCCGTCTGAGGCAGCCTGTAGTTATGACACCATCTTAGTATGAACAGGCATCAAACTAAGCGGCGTTAGCTGAACTTAAGCAGCTAAGGCGTAATTATTGTTTGCAGTTATTTGGTTCCCAGGTTTTACGAGGAATTGGGGACCTCGGCTCGCTTCTGATGCACTCCCTATCCACGTCGAAACTAATTCACCCCCGTGGTGTACTTAAAGAATACCATAAAGAGGGGTTAGCGTCAAGTTAACCTTCCTTACCAACGGCCTGGCGGGCACGCCGCTCTGCTTCGCGCTTGGCGATGGAATCGCGCTTATCATAGAGTTTCTTACCTTTAGCCAGGGCCAGCTCTACTTTACATTTCCCGTTCTTGAAGTAGAGCTTGATGGGAACCAAGGTGAAGCCTTCTTCCTTAACCTTGGCAGCCAGACGCCGAATCTCCCGTTTGTGCAGCAGGAGTTTTCGCACCCGCAGTGGGTCGTGGTTGAAACGGTTGCCCTGTTCATAAGGGCTGATGTGCACCCCATGGAGGAATACTTCGCCATTCTGCACTCGGGCATAGCTGTCCCGTAGATTGACGCGTCCTAACCGCAGAGATTTCACTTCTGTACCTTGGAGTGCAATCCCGGCTTCGATGGTCTCCTCAATGTGATAATCATGCCGCGCCTTACGATTGTCTGCAATGTGTTTGAACTGGTCGGCCAAAGTAATCCCTCCCCTCTAAAGTATAGCAGACTGGGGAGCTGTGCTCAATAGAGATCGGTAGAATGGGGGTTTCCTGTGAGCTCATAGTCAAGGTGGTCGGTAACCTGGAAAATCCGATACTCACCTTTTTCATGCTCTTTGAGCGTTCCGTAGTGTACCTCCAGCGTATAGAGGCCGGCTCGGAAAAAACCTGGAATCGAAGGAAACTCTGCTGGCTGCCACGTTTTTGGCGGCCACTTTAGTGCCTTTTGGGGTTCATTTACTACCTCAATCTTACTGGAAAAATCAGCGTAGTACGCGAACCCGTTGTGTTCGTGAAGCAGGTCAGTAATCACCTCCCCTTGCGGCGAGCGCAGGATCGCCCTCGCTATATAAAGCGGTTCGCTCGAACCATTAGCAAAACCAGTAAGGCCGAGGAGCCGCTGGTCACTACTGTAGTAGATATGGAAGTCGACTAAAAACTCTTCGGGCCAAAGCCCTGTATCATACTTGATTACCGGGCTGTTGATGCCATCCTCGAGCTGTACCTCTAACGTGATAGGCTGATATCCTCCTGCCAGCACATCCATCTGGTATCGTCCCGGACGCAGATTTGTCACTTCGACAAAGCCAGTGTTGTCGGCCTGGACCACCCGGCCACCAATCTGAACAACTGCGTAAGGCAGGGGATCACCGAAGATGTTGCGGACATAGGTGCGCAGATGGGCTCGGGATTCGAGTTCTGCGTAGACAGGAAGTGCCATACTCCCACCCCAAATCCGCAGTTCGCTGCGAATAATAGTAGTGATCACCACTGCAAGGACAACGAGGCCATAGCAGATCACCACCAGCGCTGCCTGCCGCGCCATACGCATCCAATGGTGTTTTCGCAACGCATGTTTCCTCCTTTGGTTGCAGGATTCACCTCCAGAGATAGCGAAACTTTGCAAGTGACACTAACAGGAGGAGAAGGCATGAAAAAACCCGCACTCATACTCTATCTATTAGTCATCCTCACTGCTGCCTGGCTGGGAACGGCCCAAGTCCAGGCCCTTGGTTTACTTGTAGGCGATCAAGAAGCAATCCTCAGCCAACCTATCAGTATCGTAAATGGAAGTATTCTCGTACCTCTGCACGTGGTAACCGATTATCTCGGCGGCCAAGTTACCTGGTCGGCCAAGGGAGAGACAGTACAGCTGGACTTTCCTGACCTAACCATAACTATGCGTGTCGGTGAAGAAAGTGCACAAGTAAACGGTACCTCGTATCGGCTTGAGGTTCCCATCGAGTTCAGTCAAGGAGACTTAATGGTCCCCCTGCGGTTCATCGTGGATCATCTCCGCCTCAGTCTCACATTTGATGGCGAAAAAGGTGCCCTGCGCATTCAAGGCCGGTATCTTGACGCAGCGGCGGATTCGTCAGAGGTAGTTCATCCTTCAGAGCGTGAGCATGTGATCTACACGCCAGAACCTCAGCAGGATCTGAAAGAAATCGTGTACATAGGTGGGCCTCGCTCACGCGTATTTGTGGATGTGGCCAATTACAGCGGTTATCAGACCATGCTCCTGGTTAACCCTGATCGGCTGGTGCTCGATCTTTATGGTGTTCAAGGCGAACCTCTTCCTGATCAACTTGTGAATGGCCCCATTGTCAAGCAGATCCGTTCCAGTCTCTTTGATGGGAATACTATTCGTGTCGTCTTTGACCTGAACGAAGCCACAGGTTATACCATTACACCGTGGCCTGAAGGCGGGCTGGAAGTGGAGTTTAACTACCAGCTTTTATCAGTTGGTTTTGAGCGCGCAGATGGAGTGCCGAAAATCGTCATTGAGGCGACCGACAAGCCTCCGATCGAGACTATTCATCTCACGCAGCCCAGCAGGCTGGTGATTGATCTGCACAACACATCCCTGATCGGCGGTGCGGTTGAGCTTGCTGTTGAGGATCCGGTAGTAAGGCGCTGGCGGGTCAGTCAGAACACTCCTGCGGTTACCCGGATTGTTCTCGAGCTGAACGAACCTCTTACTTTGTGGGATGTTGAGGGAGACAACGGCCGTTACGCTCTGGTTTTCTTTGAAGGAACACCAGAACAGGCTGCTGCTAAGCGCGAAGAAATCGCTGCGCGTGAGCGAGCCGAAGCCCTGCGGGCGCTAGAAGAAGCGCGCCGTGCAGCGCAGGAAGCTCAGGAAAGAGCTGCTCAGCCCAAACAGACAGTTGTTGATGAAACTGTCGTGGCAGAGCCCAAAGGCGATGGTATTCTGGCTGGTTATGTGATCATGATCGATCCCGGCCATGGTGGCTCCGATCCCGGTGCTATTGGGCCCTATGGCACGTTTGAGAAAGATGTGAACCTAGCGATTTCACTAGCGCTTGGAAAACTCCTAGACGAAGCTGGGGCGGAAGTACATTTTACACGTACCGAAGATGTTTATGTTTCTATATTTGAGCGGCCGCAGATGGCACATCATGTTGGAGCTCACATTTTAGTTTCGGTTCATGCTAACGCGTATCTTGACCAGAACATAGCTCGCGGTACTGAAACCTTGTACAACCCCAACCGCGAAAGTAACCAGCTGTTGGCTCAGGCTATCCAAACAGAACTGGTGAAGGAGCTCCAGCTCTATGATCGTGGACTACGTAAGCGTACCGACCTGGCGGTCTTGAATGGCTCGCAGATCCCCACTGCTCTGGTGGAGGTAGCTTTCTTGAACCATCCTGAGGAAGAAGTGCTGCTGCGGGCTCCTGGATTTCAACAGGCGGCTGCGCAGGGCATTTTCAATGGAATTGTCAGGTACTTTGCTGAACACGCCCCCAAGGAGGAATAATTATGGGGAGGGAGCGGCGAATTGCACTGGTGATTGTTGTGCTGCTGGCTGTTTCCGGAGGCCGGCTGCTCTTTAAGACTAAGGATATTCCTGCTTTTCGGCAGGAAAGCGGCTCGGTCTTTGCTGTGTATTTCGCGAGCTCCACTCAGATAATGCTTGAACCAGAGTTCTATTGGGGTGAACCATCCCTGCGAGATCTGGCCCAACTGCTTGTGGCGGGCCCGGCAGATGACGATCTTCTGGCAATCCTGCCGCCACAGACTGTTATTCGTGATGTTTACCGTCGGGATGATGTGGCCTATGTAGATTTCAGCAGGCATTTGGTGACCAACCACCCTGGAGGTACCTCTGGTGAGCTGGTCACTATTTATGGGATCGTCAACACATTTGCCAGCCTTCCAGGTATTGAGAGGGTGCAGATAATGGTGGAAGGGCGGCCCGTCGAGAGCCTTGCGGGCCACGTGTATACAGGCGAACCACTGTACCCAGATTACAGCCTGGCCGGCGCTTGGCTGATCTAATATTGAGCCTGCCTGCATATACTAGGTAGGAACTGATGCCGCGCCTCCTTGGTGCGGGTGGGGGAGTTTTGAATGGCAATAGGGATTTTCGATTCGGGTGTAGGTGGCCTGACTGTCTGGCAGGCCCTGCAGCCCATTGCGACTGAAGACATCGTATATTTTGGTGATACGATTCATATACCCTATGGAGATAAGACTCCAGAGCAGCTGTTTGGTTATTTTCGCAGAATCATGGACTTCTTCGTGCAGCGTAAGGTGAGCGCAGTAGTTGTTGCCTGCAACACTATGAGTGCGGTGGTAGTACCGCGGATTGGGCCAAATCCCCCACTGCCTCTCTTTAATATGATTGATGCCGCGGTGGCACAGGCTGTACCGGTAACAAAAGGGCGTATCGGTGTGTTAGCCACGCGGGCAACTACAGAAAGCGGCGCTTATCCCCGAGCTTTGAAAAACGCTGCTCCCGACTTAGAAGTTGCCAGTCAAGCCTGTCCGAAGTTGGTACCATTTATTGAAGCGGGCCTGTTGGGTGGGCCCATGATTAGCGATGCTGTAAAGGAGTACGTCACACCGCTTCTGCAGGCCAAGGTGGATACAATTATTCTCGGATGTACTCATTATCCGCTCATTCTGCCTGAGATCCGCCGCGTGGCAGGTAATGGTGTATCAATTCTAGATCCGGCAGAGCAGATCCGTGAGGACGTCGCTCGATTCTTGGAGGGAAGAACACCAACATGTTCTCCCGGAAGCTGCCGTACTGAGTTTTGGGTAAGTGGCGATCCTTGGCGCTTTCAAAGCCTAGCCCAAGACATTTTGGGTACTGCTATACCTCCGGTACAGCGCTATAGTGGAGCAGGAGATGGTTGGTGATGGAAGAACGGATTCGAAAAGAGTGGCAGGGTAAGTCAGTGGCGGTTATTGGATTAGGGGTCAGTAATGTCCCCTTAATTCGTTTTCTGCACCGCTTTGGTGCTCGCATCTCTGGCCGGGACCGAGCCTGCCGCGAACAGCTGGGTGAACGCCTTGCGCAGCTTGAAGAACTTGACATTGAACTCGTTCTGGGAGATGCTTATTTAGAACAGCTTGCAGATTACGATGCGGTTTTCTTGACTCCAGGGATCCCAAAAGATCTGCCTAAACTAACTGCCTTATCTGGTAAGACGGAGATTTTGAGTGAAATTGCACTTGTCATGCGCTACTGCCGTGCACCCATCTTTGGTATCACGGGCAGCAGCGGTAAGACCACGACCACAACGCTGGTAGGCGAAATGTTCCGTCAGAGCGGCCTTACCACATATGTCGGGGGAAACATAGGCACCCCCTTGATCGAACAGGTTCTGGACATTCCGCCCGAAGCACGAGTGGTGCTGGAGCTTTCCAGTTTTCAACTGGAACAGCTGGGACAGAGCCCGGATTATGCCTTGGTCACGAATATCAGTGAGAATCATCTTGATATCCACCGTACCATGGATGCTTACATTGCCGCGAAGAAAGAGATCTACAGCCATCAACCGGCTGATGCATGTGCTGTGTTTAACTTCGACGATCCGCTTGGGCGTGAGATGGCCGCTGAGGCACCTTCACAAGTGTATTACTTCAGCTTGACGGACACTGTGAACCCTGGGGCTTATCTTAATGGTTCCCAGTTGATCTATTGCGATGGTACCCAGACAAGAGTCTTTGCCCAGACAGATCAGGTGCAGCTACCGGGAAGGCACAATCTGGCCAACTTACTGGCGGCTGCAGTCATGGCTCGTCTGGGCGGTGCCTCTTGGGAGGCGATTACCCATGTATGCCACAGCTTTCAGGGCGTAGAGCACCGCCTGGAGCTGGTAGGTGAGCTGGATGGCGTACGTTACTACAACGATTCAATTGCCACAACTCCGACTCGGGCAATTGCTGGGTTGCGGACTTTCTCAGACCCGGTGATTCTCTTAGCGGGTGGATATGACAAGAAACTCTCTTTTGCCGAGATGGCCAGGGAAATCCATAATCGGGCCAAGGCTGTGATCGTTTTTGGTGACACAGCTGAGAAGATCAAAGAAGCAGTCCTGAGCTGCGGGCCCTTCGCTGTGTATTCGGCAGCTGACTTAGCAGAGGCTGTTTCAATAAGCCGTGCGCTTGCTGTTTCGGGAGATGTTGTGTTACTATCGCCAGGGTGTGCAAGTTACGGTATGTACCGTAACTTTGCAGAGCGAGGCCAGCATTTTCGCAGTCTCGTTCAGACGCTGATTGAGGAGGATAAACGATGTATGAACTGACTATTCCCCTTCAGGATTTGAGTTTCCTTAAGGCCGGAGACGAAGTACTTCTTTCTGGTGTGATTTTTACAGCGCGTGACGCGGCGCATCAGCGGCTGGTCAACTTGATTAAGTCTGGTGAGGGCCTGCCGTTTCCGATAGAAGGAGCAGTGATCTATTACGTCGGGCCTTGCCCGGCTAAACCTGGAGAAGTGATTGGATCGGCAGGGCCGACCACTTCGACTCGGATGGATGGACTGACAATCCCTTTATTAGAAAAAGGTTTGAAGGGTATGATCGGCAAGGGAGGCCGCAGCCCTGAGGTAGAAAAAGCCATCCAAGAACATGGAGCCGTCTACTTCGCCGCAATCGGTGGTGCGGGGGCGTATATCGCTCAGTGTATTAAGGAAGTTGAAGTAATTGCTTATCCTGACCTCGGACCCGAGGCTGTGCACCGCATGGTTGTCGAGAATCTCCCTCTAATCGTTGCAATTGATAGCCACGGTGGAAACATTTACAGAGCTGGTGTGGCGCAGTACCGCGACCCCAGTCTTGAGGAGGCTATTTAATGAGTATTACACGCAATGATGGCCGCCAGCCGGCCCAGATGCGCCCAGTGAAGATCACCCGAGACTTCATTCCCCATGCGGAAGGTTCGGTTTTGATTGAAGTAGGAAATACAAAGGTTATTTGCACTGCATCCATTGAAGATAAAGTACCACCTTTCCTGAGGGGACAGGGAACAGGTTGGATTACTGCTGAGTATTCGATGCTTCCCCGGGCTACACAGGTCCGGAATGTGCGTGAGGCATCAAAAGGGCGCCTAGGTGGCCGCACCCATGAGATTCAGCGCCTTATCGGCCGTGCCCTGCGCTCGGTAGTAGACTTATCCGTGATCGGTGAGCGTACTATTTGGATCGACTGCGATGTGATCATGGCCGACGGAGGAACCAGGACAGCTTCGATCACAGGCGCCTTTGTGGCTCTTAACGATGCTCTTCGGCGTTTTCAGACAGAAACGAATGCCTCGTCTACGGGTATTAATGATTACCTAGCAGCTGTAAGCGTAGGTATAGTTGATGGAGTACCGCTCCTTGATCTTGATTACAGCGAGGATTCTACCGCACAGGTTGATTTCAACGTAGTAATGACGGGCAGTGGTAAGATTGTCGAAGTGCAGGGGACTGCCGAACAGCATCCATTTACCCGTGAACAGCTTGTGCAGCTCATGGATCTAGCTGAAGGCGGCATCAAAGAACTGATCGCTCTGCAGCAGCAGTTGCTCACAGCTGACTTGACGACAAGATTCGGGGGCAATTAAGATGACGAACCAGCGCCGCTTAGTGGTAGCATCTCGTAACAAGCATAAGGTTGCTGAGATAAGGGACATGCTTCAAGGGCTGCCTTTTGAGGTGGTTTCCGTATCAGACCTGGGTGATTTCCCTGAAGTGGTTGAAGATGGAGACACTTTCGCAGACAATGCCCGTAAAAAGGCGGTGCAGGTGATGCGGTGGACCCACGAGTTAGTGGTGGCCGACGACTCTGGGTTAGAGGTTGATGCTCTAGATGGCGCACCTGGAGTCCATTCTGCCCGCTTTGCTGCGCTTGATGGGGGGCATGCCAGTGATGCTGCTAATAACGCTAAGCTCTTGGAATTGCTGGCCGATGTTCCTCCAGAACGCCGTGGCGCTCAGTTTCGCTGCGTAATCGCTTTGGCTGCTCCAGATGGCACTGTCGACTTCGCGGAAGGCATCTGCCGGGGTCAAATCGGGTTTGCTCCCCAGGGAGAGCACGGGTTTGGTTACGATCCACTCTTTATCGTGCCCGAGTTTGGCCAAACGTTCGCCGAGCTGCCGCCCGAAGTGAAGAACCGAATCAGCCACAGAGCTAAGGCAGTTGAGGGCCTAAAAGCCCTGCTGAGAAGATACGAAAAACCTGCGAATTGAGGTTGACAGACTCCCAGTCCATATGGTAATATTGTTGATGTCAGTTCTGAGAGGTTCTCAGCGGCAATAGTCGGGGCGTGGCGCAGTTTGGCTAGCGCGCCTGCCTTGGGAGCAGGAGGCCGGAGGTTCAAATCCTCTCGCCCCGACCATTTTTTCGAGCGGGTGTAGCTCAATGGTAGAGCACCGGCCTTCCAAGCCGGCTGTGTGAGTTCGATTCTCATCACCCGCTCCATTTAGTCCATTTAGACCCTCAGGTTTGCGACGGCAGGCGCCTGTAGCTCAGGGGATAGAGCATCGGACTTCTAATCCGAGTGCCGCAGGTTCGATTCCTGCCAGGCGCGCCATACTTGTGGTGGGTATAGCTCAGTTGGTTAGAGCGCCAGGTTGTGGCCCTGGAGGTCGCCGGTTCGAATCCGGTTACTCACCCCATTGGATCATTTACGGCTCAGCATTCAGCTGAGCCGTTTTTATATCTGCATTGTAAAACGATGACCACTTCGGTCACCGTTTTTCATGCTCGGCCTTTTTACTCAGCTCGCGCAGACTCTGGGCACTTTTACTCATTGTCTGCAGTGATGCATGGAGTTCTTGTGTTATGCGGTGCTGTTTTTCCTCAAGGTCGCGAATATCAGCTACGACTAGGTTAACTTGGTTAGCGATGGCAGAAAGAGCAGCGTAGATATCCTGGATAGTGCCGCCCACAGACTGTACAGACTTCACCGACTGGGCAGATAGATTGTGAATTGCGTCCGCGACCACGCTGAAGCCTCTGCCGTGCTCGCCTGCGCGGGCGCTTTCAATGGCTGCATTGATACCTAGAATGCGGGTTTGGTCAGCCACTTTACGAATGATCTCCATAATCTCCTCTGTCTTCTGGAGGAGCTGATGGCTGTTGGCAGTGAGCTCAGCTAGTGACTCGGTTCGTTGGGCAGTTTCTTGAAGCGCGGCTTCATACTGTGCGTTCAACTCTTCGAGCTGAACAGTGCCGTGCTGAACACTGGATAACAGACGGGTTGACTCATTCATGAGCACTTCCATAACCTTTTCGCGCTCATCGATCATGCTCCAAAGCAGCTCAGCAGCCTGTGTCGTGATAACGCTTAAGTCGTCGTTGACCAGCCTATTCAGTTCAGCAGCAACCGCAGCGACGCCTGTAGCATCAATGAGGACTTTCTTGCCGGGCATGGCCACCAGATCGTGGAAATCCGATGTGGCAAAGATACCTCTGCTTCTCGCTAAGCGGATACCAGGGCTGTTCGGGTTAGGATCTGCAATACCGATGATAGACAAGCCATGACTGTGAAGCATCATGTCCAGCAGTGCCGTTCCTCCGTGGCCGGCGCCAATAATTCCCACTTGAATCATGGTTCCCAACTCCTTTTATATTAACCTTGTTTGATTCGTCGCCCCGGCGATTATTCCTTTTAGCAAGGCAGGATTCGGCCCTGCAATAATTGAAGATTATCATGCTTGAACTACCTCATATATGCGTGAAAGGGATGTCTATGACTGGTACAATGAAAGCGGTGGCGAAACTTGGGCCTCGCCCAGGTGCCGAGATTATTGAAGTTCCCATTCCCAATCCAGGGCCCGGTGAGGTCTTGGTTAAAGTAAAGGTGACCGCAATTTGCGGAACCGATGTGCATATTTACAACTGGGACCAGTGGGCCCAGTCTCGCATCAAGCCGCCCCTTGTTTTCGGGCATGAATTCTGTGGTACTGTTGTGGAACTTGGCCCCGGCGTGAAGGGTGTCCAAGAGGGGGATTTCGTCTCAGTAGAGACCCATTTTACCTGTGGTGTCTGTCGATTCTGCCGGACTGGCAGGGGGCACATCTGTCAAGATGTGAAAATCGTTGGGGTTGACCGTGACGGCTGTTTTGCCGAATACGTTACCGTCCCCGCAGAGAACCTCTGGGTATGGCAGACCGAGGTTGATCCAGAAGTGGCTGCTATTCAGGACCCTTATGGCAACGCTGTTCACACTGCGCTAGCCTGCGACTTAGTAGGCAAACGGGTGCTTATTACAGGTGTCGGCCCAATCGGCCTGGCTGCAATTCCTATTGCGAAGAAGGCCGGTGCCCTGCAGGTGATCTGCACTGATGTGAGCCCATACCGGCTGAAGTTGGCTGAGCAGCTGGGCGTCGATGTGGCTATCAATGTGGCTGAGGCCAATATGTGTGATGCTATCAATGAAGCTACAGACGGATGGGGTGTTGAGGTCCTCCTGGAAATGTCAGGCAATGAATCGGCCATTAACGACGGATTGAAATGCTTAGCTAACGGCGGAGAAGTTGCTCTGCTGGGTATTCCGTCACGTCCAATCACAATGGACTTGGCCGCTGGCGTTGTTTTCAAGGGCGCCACCCTGCACGGCATTAATGGCCGGAAGATGTTTGAAACCTGGTATCAAGGCCAAGCACTCATACAGAGTGGGTTAGACTTGAAACCCCTGATTACTCATCGGTTTGACTTGACTCAAATTGATGAGGGCATGGAGTTAATGAAAGCTGGGCAGTGCGGCAAGATCGTACTATATCCGAACGGGAGTGATGATTAGTGGATGCCCTTAGTTTCTTGGATCAAGAGATCCAAAATCTAAAGGATCAGGGAGTATACCGTATTCCTCGCGTCCTCAGTGGCGAGCAGAAGCCAGTAGCTTACTATGATGGGAAAAAGGTCATTAACCTTTCTTCCAACAACTACCTCGGATTGGCGAACCATCCGAGATTAAAAGAAGCCGCTATTAAGGCTACCGAGAAGTTTGGAGTAGGTTCAGGCGCGGTGCGGACCATCGCTGGAACCATGGACATCCACCGTGAGTTCGAGGAAAAACTGGCCAAATTCAAGAATGTCGAAGCCTGCTTGGTTTTCCAATCGGGATTTACCGCCAACTCTGGTACAGTCAGCAGTATCCTTGGCCGCGAAGATGTGATCATTAGTGATGAACTGAACCATGCCAGCATCATCGATGGTTCCCGCCTCAGCCGGGCTCAGATTAAAGTCTTTCCCCACGGAGATCTCGAAGCCCTCGAAGAATCTCTCAAGACCAGTGAAGGCCGGCGGACACTGGTAATCACCGACGGTGTTTTCTCGATGGATGGGGACATTGCAAAACTTCCCGAAATCGCAAAACTGGCTAAGCAGTACGGCGCAATCCTCATGGTGGACGACGCCCATGCCAGCGGCGTTCTCGGAAGAAATGGCCGGGGGACCGTTGATCATTTTGATCTGCATGGTCAAGTCGATATCCAGGTAGGAACCCTGTCCAAGGCTATTGGAGGGCTGGGAGGCTATGTAGCAG
Organism: Bacillota bacterium; assembly: GCA_012521295.1. Classification (GTDB taxonomy): domain Bacteria; phylum Bacillota; class Limnochordia; order Darwinibacteriales; family Darwinibacteriaceae; genus JAAYMS01. The sequence goes on along the minus strand of JAAYMS010000023.1, from coordinate 4,465 downwards.
GCCCGCAGAAGCTAATCGACTATCTTGTGCAAAGAGCGCGGCCGTTCCTATTCAGCACCTCTCATCCACCGGGTGTGATCGCGGCGGCATCAGAAGCCATTGATATCCTCATGGAAGAGCCCGAGCTCATCGACCGGCTCTGGGACAACACCGCCTTCTTCCGGAAAGGCCTGCAGGATCTGGGCTTCGATACCGGGCCGAGTGAAACACCGATTATTCCTGTCATTGTCGGTGACGAGCGCAAGACGATGGAACTGGCTGATCAGCTGTTCGAGGAGGGAGTCTTCGCTCAAGGTATTGCCTTCCCAACCGTACCTAAGGGAAAGGCTCGCGTGCGGACTATTATCACCGCAGCCCATACAAAAGAAGAACTACAGTACGCCCTGGATGCGTTTGCCAAAGTCGGGCGCAAGCTGGGCCTACTCTAAAACAAGACACCCTAACCAAAATGGTTAGGGTGTTTTTGGCAGCATTACTTTAGCGGCGAGTGGCTTGATGCGCGCTGATAGAGGTGTTGCGGAACACAAATCACCATCGAACATCTTGGGCAGGGGTTCGCATTCAAAGTGAACTGACTTGGCAGTCCTGATGGTGACCGCGTGGTGGTTAGTGTGTGCACCAAAATACACTCGCGGTAGGGCAGTGGCAAGTTCCCACTTACTGACTTTATCGATAATAACTACAGTAAAATGCCCATCATCATAACGCGCTTCAGGTGCGAACTTCAGCCCGCCTCCGCCATAGGGCATCTTCATTACCATGATCCCCAACACATTTCTCTGCAGAACCTCTCCGTCGAGGGTGATTTTCACATCGTACGACTTAAGGTGCTTAAGTGTATGGGCAACTCCCGCCAAAATGGCAGCTGGGCCTTTTAGTGCCCCGTCTCTATGATCATTGACATATTTGATTACCGTAACAGGAAAGCCAATTGACGCCAATACGCCAAAGACTTTGTCGCTTTCAACGCCCACATCGATGGCTGTAGGTGTGCCGTTCAGCAATACTTCGACGGCATCCTTAGGATTACGCGGAAGCCCCAAGCCTCGAGAATAGTCATTGCCTGTACCACCCGGAATGATCCCCAGAATTCTTGTGCTTTGGTAGATTCCCTCTAAGACCTCGCCGATGGTCCCATCACCGCCTAAGGCAGCTACCACTTCGTGGTTCCTGCTCGCCTTTTCTGCCAGCTCGATTCCGTGGCGATGGCCTTCCGTATAGAATATCTCGAAATCTACATCCTTGTCCTTCAACATCTTTTCTACTTCTTGCGCGACTTTACGGCCTCTGCCACGCCCGGCGGCAGGATTGGCGATAATGGCAAGACTCATTGGCAAAACCTCCTGTTCTCTTCTGCATGTTTATTTTTCGCCATAATAAAAGAAAACCCCTTCGTCCATACTAGTGGAAGAAGGAGGTGGGCAAGGCATGCCAAAGGACAAGCGCAAACAGCAGGACAAGATGGAGAAAAACAAGCAGAAACGCGATGTCAACAACCTCTTTGAGACCGGTGATGAGTTGACCCAAGGTGGTTACCAGAAACAGTATGGAGCTGCTCAAGATCAGCAGCAGAAGCGTCAGAAGCAAGAAGGGCCAGAAGGACAGTAATAGAGAATAAAAGGGGAGCGCCGCTGCACTCCCCTTTCTCGTGTCTTGGTTTATGTCCGAAGCTGGCTGAAATGAGCCGTTAAGTCTTCTGCTGTATCCAGCACCCCCTGTATATCTCTGCGCAGGATCTGCAGATGCAGGTTTTCTATACCTCTAGAAATAGATTCTTCGATCTCGAGAACTGGGCCTTTGACCTGCATGTTCCGCCACATGTTTTCCAACCGCAATGCTTCTTGAGCTGCCACCGCCCAGCGTTCCTCCAGCGCCTCTCTGCAGATGAAGTCCAGAGAGGTCTGCAGACTGCCTACGCCAGGAACTACCGCCGGATTAGGGGGTGTAAACTCAGTCAAACGGATCTGGGAACCATTGTTTTGGGGCCGTGGCCCAGTCAGGCCCCCAGTAAGCTGGAGTACGGCCAAGACAACAACTCCCAGCAGAACCAGGGAGATAAATATCTGTCTCCGCACTGTGTGACCTCCTTTCCCTTCTCAGTATTCCCCGTATTGATTCATTAAATTGGCTCACAATAATTGCGAGGGAAAAGAGGAGGGAGACTATGAAAATAATGTGGATCATCCGCGAGGCACAAGGTGGGATGCTCAGTCATCTCAGCCAACTGCTTGCGGGTATGGCTGATCATGATCTAGTGATTGTGGCTCCCCAACACCTGCAGGACTGGGCCGCTGGCCGCCCGTTTTTCCCTGTAGAAATCGGTGATCGTATCAATGCCGTACAGGATATAACTGCCATTCGCCAGCTGAGAAGCTTGCTCCATGAGCATCGGCCCGATGTAGTACACATACACGGCCTGAAGGCCGCTCTAATTACCGTAGCGGCCAGCAGACTCCTGCGGCGGCCCCGCCCGAGCCTCGTTTTCACTCTGCACAACAATCTTCCTCTGCCCGGCAATTTTTTCCATCGAACAGTCTATACCCTAGTTCAAAGGCGCTTGTTTCGCAGGTTAGATTTCATTATTACAGTATCCGATGCCATGCGGGATCAGCTGGTGGCATATGCTTCGCCGCACCGAGTCATTACAATCCGCAACGGCATACCAGTAGATAGGTTCGGTCAGTGCCCGAAGGCGCAGGCGCGGGAATTGATGAACTTACCCATGAGTGCCCGCGTCGTGGGGTTGGTGGCTCGGTTAATCTCCAGCAAGGGCATCAGTACTGCCATCAAGGCTGCTTCGCTCTTGACAAAACTTATTCCTGACTTGCACATGGTTATTGTAGGCGAAGGGCCAGAGCGAGCTAGGTTTGAGAATTACGCTTCAGCTCTGGGCCTTTCGGAGCGAGTTCACTTCTTGGGATGGCGTAGTGATGTACCTGAGCTGATGGCAGGTTGGGATCTTTTCATCCTGCCCAGTTTGAGCGAGGGATTCAGTGTCAGTGTTCTCGAAGCAATGGCGGCTAAGCTGCCTGTAGTCGTGTCTGATCTACCCTGCATGCGCGAGGCGGTGGTCCCCAAGAAGGGAGGCTACCTTGTCAAGCCTGGCGATGCACCTGAATTAGCTGCAGCTATTTTGAACATCCTCAAGGATCCCCGCCGGGCCGAGCAGATGGGTGAGTTCAACAGGCAGAGGGCAGTGGCTTTATTTGGGCACGAGCGCATGATCGAGTGCACCCGGGCTGTATATGAGGGGTTGAGCCAAACTTGAAAAAAGAAATAGTGCTGGTGGTCATCCTGACTGCTGTGCTGATCTGTGCTGCTCCTCAGGGGCTGGCGCAGTATGACCGGCTCATTTTTGTGGTTTGGCATGGTGCTTCGCTTACAGACCTGGTAGAAACTGCACCGCATACGCCCCAAGCGTGGGGACTCATGAATACCCGGGCGGGAGGCGGGCTGGCCGTAGAAGGCGCCTACTTGAGCATAAACAGCGGCGCTCGCGCGGTAGGGGTACGGGGGGCTGGGGAGGTTTTCAACAGGGACGAAGATCAATCTTACACGCTGTACACCGGAATGGAACCAGCCGCCTTAGTCCAACCCGCAATTTGGCCCATCACCAGCGGTCAAAACGTGAGTTATACAGTGGTTCCGGGTGCTTTGGGGAGTGCCCTAAACGGGCACGGCCTTCGAGCTGCCGCCTATGGCAGCAGTGACACGAGTAAGGAGGTACGCTGGGCAGGCACCATCGCCGCCGATCGCGAGGGAAGGGTTCCCGAAGGTGATGTAAGCCCAAATATGCTTCTCAGCGATACAGAGCGGCCTTTTGGCGTGCGCACAGATTATGACCGTCTCCTTCGGGCAGTCGTGGACAGTTCAGCAGACTTAATTGTGGCCGATCTCGGCGACCCATACCGCCTAGACGAAATATCTTCCGAGATGCATCCTTTGCAGTATGAACGTCAGCGGGAGGTAGTTGCTGCAGAGGCTCGAGATTTTCTCAACCGGCTTCTGCAGGCAATCTCTGATGACACCCTCGTGCTGGTTGCTGCACCTCATCCCGGACAAGAAAAAGGCACCCTTGGCCAGTGGATTGCCCCGGCTGTGCTGTTTGGGGGCGATACAGGCCTGCTCGTGTCGCCCACCACGAAGTGGCCTGGTATAGTAACGAACATGGATATCGCACCTACGATTCTGACTCTGCTCGGAGCTGAAGCCCCTGATTTTATGATTGGTGCTCCGATCGGCGTCATTCCTATGCCTGCTGGAGAAGCAGTTCAACTCGTGCAGGAGCTCGAAAGCAGGCTGCTTGCCCTGCACCAAAACCGTGGGGTTGTACTCCGCACATTGGTGGGCATCCAGATCGGAGTGTATCTCATCTCGTTAGCTCTCATGGTACTCAGAGTCAAGGCTGCTCTGCAGGCTGCCCGGGTTATGCAGATGGTCTTAGCTGTATCTTTGGCGCTGCCCG
>JAAYMS010000022.1 GCA_012521295.1 Bacillota bacterium | reverse complement strand
CCATTTCTATATCACTTGAGACCGACCAGAGTATCCATAAAAGGAGTAGGTTTTTCTCCAAGATCGAAAAGGGCGGCTCCGTTTTGTGAAAAAAAGAGGGGCTATATACTTTTTGAAGTCGACAGGTTCGGAAGAAGCAGATCTAAGAGACAGGTGAGCGGATAGCTCACCTGTCCAGCCTTACTCCCAATAAACGTCGTTTGGTTTGTTTCCTGTAAGGATATTGCTGCTGTCTAAACCGGACAAGGCAGTGCCGTCTTTATCGAAGAGTCCCGATCCGCTGGCGATGTACACAACGCCTCCGTCATGTGCAGCCTCGTTATGTTCAAATCTATTGTCATAGGCTGTGAGAGCAGAGTATCTCGCAATTGCGCCATTCCCTGCCATATAAACCCCGCCGCCAAACGCAGCGCGGTTCCTGCTAATCTCATTATCGCGCAGCAAAACATCGACGCCAAACTCAACGTGGATACCGCCACCGTATATAGGTGAGTAATTGTCGGTAATCCTGTTGTCTTCAAGGATAAAAAAACTCGGTTCATGTCCGTAATTGCCTAAACGGATGCCGCCCCCAGCCTCATCCCCCCAGGTATCAGTAAGTTCATTCCGGCGTATTTCATTCCTGGCAATCACTATGGTGCTGTCATCGCCGCAGATAGCCATGATTCCGCCGCCGCTCCACCAAGCACTGTTATCTTCCACATAATTGCCTATGATTTCCACATGCAGGGGATGAGTGCCACCATAGACTGCGATTCCTCCCCCTAAAGCTGCATCGTTTTCCCGAATGATGTTCCCTTCCACAACTGCTGTAACCTGACCTGCTATATAGATGGCCCCGCCGCGGCTTCCTTGGTAGAAGGCCTGGTTACCCCGGAACTCATTGCTGACCACCTCATGCTGCCCGGAAAAAATGTAAATACCGCCCCCGGACCCACTGTCCCTATCACCATTATCCAGGAACAGGCTGTTCGAAATCTTGCTACTTCCGCCTTCCAGATAAACTCCGCTGCCAACGCCTTCTTTGGCCAAATTCCCTTTTATCACCGAATAACTGATATCCAAGGCAGAGTTGCGCACATAGATCCCTCCGCCTCGCCGCATTCCTCCGGCAAAATGCCCGCGGCCGTTAGTGATTGTAAGTCCACTGATTGTAACGTCGGCGCCATCTTGGATTGTAATGACCGCTTTGTCGCCCTTGCCATAAATGATCGTTTCAGCCACAATGTCGGGATCAGAAGGATCGCCACTTCTTAAGGTGATGCTCTTCCCTCTAATTTGAATATTTTCGTGATATCTTCCCGGCGGAATGACAACGACTTCCCCGTCTTTGGCGTTATCGATCAACTGCTGAACTGAGATCTCCTGAGGGACAAAAACAGCTTTGACATGTTTGTGCTCTACCATAGTGAGCGTGACAAAGGGTGATCCGCCTGTTACATCCCCTTCCCAATGGCTGAAAGACCATCCGTCATCGGGAACAGCTTCCAGCGATATTTCGCTTAGAGGCTCATAGTACGTTGTTGAATCGGTTTTGGATTCTTCATACCCATCAATCAGACTCTGCCTTACCTCTCCGAAACCATCGGCTGATATAGTTAATCCATAGTGGAAGCCCCTTCCCGCCGCTTCAAGGATATGCACCTCAACTTCGTCAGCCTCTGTCACATAGTCAATACTCTCCCCAATGGGGGCAATCTTTTCCCCATTAATGGAGAAACCATTCGCACTGGAGAGGCTTTTTACGGAGGTTACAGCAATTCGAAAGACTTTACTGCCTGAGAAGGAAATGGTTTCTATCTCAATGCCTACAGGGACAGTGGCAGCTGCCTCATCTGGTAGCTCCTTACCTTGAGGATTTGCCAAGTCATAGAGCTTTGCCAATCCAGATAACACCTTCTGTTCCTGGGCAAGAGAAACTTCTGTCTTCGTTTTCACGTCAAACAGGCGCTGCTTGTTGGCCCCCCGCAGGTACAAGCCTAATCCGTCAAGCCTATAGCCGTTGCTTGTGATCTCGCCCATCAACAAATCATTGAACTGATCCGGATCAGCAAAGGCGTGATCGAACTCCACTCCTATGGTGTTGATGATGAACAAGTCCGCGGGCAAATCCCTTGTGTTTGCCAAGAAAAAATCCTTATCTCCCGCATAGTTTTCCAGCTGGAGCGTCGCATAGGCCAGGAGTCCTGGGCTGCTCCCACCCATGGCATAGACACCGCCGCTTCCCTGCAACCCCTGCTCGGCGAAGCTTGCACTCTCAAGTAGGGGGATCTCCCCCTGAAACTGCGTTGGACTAAGTGACATTTGCTTAACTACGCTTCCGTTTTCTGCCAACAGATACAGATCGATAGTGTCCCCTACTGTACTTACAGTTAGGGATTCTCCAACATTCGCTGCCGGAATTTCCTGATTCAAGAGAGTGAACTTCACTGCACCAGGAAGGCCCTTTACTTCGCGAACTGTGACTTCACATATTTTCGTAGGACCGAACTCGATCACATGCACAGACAGGTCGACAGTCTGCCTACTCCCCCAGACCACAACATCGTCACGTGCCTTAGTAACAACCGCAGGCACAAAGACCCAGCCGTCTTTAACCGCTGTAATCTCAACCTTGCCTGCTAGGCCCGTTAACTGAAAAGAACCGTCCGAACCCGACTCTTCAGTACCGCTGCTTTCGACTCCCTCATAGACGATCCGTGCCCCAGGAATGCCATGACCGTTACTGTCAACAACTCTCCCGCTTACGTTGTAGCGAGTGTCAGTACCCCCGTTTCCACCTACGCATCCTGCCAGCAGAAACGAAAGAACGACAAAAACAAAGAGCAGCTTTTTCTTCAATGATCTCCCTCCGTGAAGTTGTGTGATTAGAAGTAGGTAAAGCCGAAGCCATTTATCTAAGTACAACGCGATTTGTTAAATTCCTGCATATGCCGGGGTTTACCTAGCCTTTTTCTCTATCATTATCTCCAGGGCCCGTTTAGAACTGGTCTTGGAGACAGTGACAGAGAGGTTTTCATACTCAAACTGGTCACCTTCCTGAGAAATGCGCCCCAGTTTTTCCACAACCCAGCCGCCTACAGTCACAGCCTCTGTCTCCTCATCATAAAAATCAAGCTCCCGAAATACTTTCTCCAGATTAGCTGATGCCAACACCCTATACTTGCCGTCTGACTGCTCCTCAATTTCTTCGACGATATGATCATGTTCATCCCAAATTTCGCCGACCAGCTCTTCAATGATGTCTTCCATTGTGACTATTCCAAGGGTGCCCCCATACTCGTCTACCACCACAGCAAGATGTGCCTTTTTCTGCTGCAGCAGGCTCATGAGAGTGTTCAATTTGGTGGAAGCAGCCACAAAAACTGCCGGCTGCACAATACCGGCCAGGGAAGCATTCCTCTGAACCACTTCGTTGTAGAAATCCTTCAGATTGATAACGCCCACAATTTCATCAATTGATCCCTGGCAGACGGGGAGCCTGGAAAAGCCGGTGTTGCGAAAAACATCGAGGACCTCGTCCTTAGTGGCATCTGCTGCAACCGCGGCAATGTCGACGCGGGGAGTAAGAATATCTTCCGCCTCCAGATCGTCAAATCTAAACACAGACCGAATCAGCTCGCCTTCCTGTTCCCTGATGCCCCCTTCGCTCCTGGCCTCATCCACAATGGTCAAAAGCTCCGCTTCGGTGATGCTTGGTTCTTGTTCGAGGTGAAACCTGCGTGACAAAATGTCTTTGGTCCAAGCGTAAAAGCGGCTAAGGGGAAAAAAGAGCACTACAAGAACCCCAATTTGTTACGTCTCAATTTAACCGGGTAGGATTTGAGGGTTTTGTGTCACGATAAATTTCCATGTCAATGATTCGCAGGAGAAAACAGCCTGCGATTTTTTCTTGCTCTCTTTTGACCTAGAATTTGCT
>JAAYMS010000021.1 GCA_012521295.1 Bacillota bacterium | reverse complement strand
TGGAGTGGAGTTAGTGCTGATAGGGGTAAGTTCTTACAGCTTCAGCAGAGCGAAGCTGAGCACGTTTGAGATCATTGAGAAGACAAGGGAACTAGGTTTTGATGTAATTGAGTTTGCAGGATTTCCGGATCTGCCCGAGGGCGAGACTCCTCTAAGCTTTGCGCCAAGAGTACGCGAAGCCTGTGACGAAGCAGGGCTTAAGGTTGCCAGCTACACCATCTGGGCTGACTTTATCAATGGATCCAATGGTGACTGGCAGCAAGAAGTAGAGCGTCTCAAAGACGAGGTGCGGGTGGCCCAGATCCTAGGATGCCCAGCCATGCGCCATGATGCTACCTGGGGTTTCCCGAGAGATAAAAAGGGAGCACGGGGCTTTGACGATGCACTTCCCATTCTGATTCAGGGATGCCGGGCGGTTACCGAGTTCGCCGCTGATCTAGGTGTAAAAACTATGGTGGAAAACCATGGCTTCTTCGCCCAGGACAGCGAGCGGGTTGAGAGGCTGGTTAATGGAGTAGACCATCCCAACTTTGGTGTTTTGCTGGACATGGGGAATTTCCTCTGTGTTGATGAAGACCCAGCGAGAGCTGTGGGCAGGCTGATGCCTTACGCCTTCCATGTGCACGCCAAGGACTTCCATTACAAATCTGGTTCTCTTCCTGATCCAGGTGAGGGTTGGTTCAGGAGTAGAGGTGGTAACTACTTAAGAGGTGCCATCATTGGGCATGGCGAAGTACCTATCACCCAGTGTCTCCGGATCATGAAGAATCATGGCTATGACGGTGTGCTTTCGATTGAGTTTGAGGGTATGGAAGAGCCGATCAAAGCGATCGAAACTGGTTTAGCGAATCTCAAATCTTATGTTGCAAGTGTCTATTAGGCGGTGAAGGGCGTTTTGCCCTTCACCTATTCAGTTTACTAAGGAGTAAAATGTAGAGATGATGAAACAAGCGAAGCTTTGGACTAACAAGTACTTCGTGGCACTCAGTGCGACCATCGCATGTGTACTGTGGGGAAGTGCTTTTCCAGTTTTGAAAATTACGTACGCAGAGTTGGGGCTTACCGGTGATGATACGGCAAGCCGCGTAGTTCTCGCAGGGGGGAGGTTTTTGCTAGCCGCCCTGCTTTTGTTTGCACTACTGAAGATAGTCTTTAGGCAGTCAATCCGTTTGGAGAAGGAGTATATCTTGCCGGTCTTGTCGCTGGGAATCTTCCAGACAGGTCTGCAGTACTTCTTCTTCTACAACGGCCTCGCGTTTACCGGCGGGATTAAAGGAGCAGTACTAAATGCTTTGGGCAATTTTCTTGTAGTGATTTTTGCTCATTTTATATATAAAGATGACCGCCTCAATCCAGGTAAGATAATCGGGATTATCACGGGATTTGCCGGTATTGTCCTGATAAACTGGCACGGCGCTGCCGGTTTTTCGTGGTCCATGTCGTTTAGGGGAGAAGGCTTTCTTGTGCTCTCAGGGTTGGCAGGCGTAGTCGGTACCTTCCAGGCAAAGAAGCTGGGACGATCTCTCAATCCGGTTCTGATTAACGCATATCAGCTGCTGTTTGGCTCTCTTGTTCTGCTGTTTGTTGGGCTCCCCGGTGTGGTTGGCAGAGAAGTAGAGCTA
>JAAYMS010000159.1 GCA_012521295.1 Bacillota bacterium | reverse complement strand
TCCAGACCAATCGTGCTAGCTAGGATGAGCGTCAGGGCTGCTACAGCGGGCGAGTACCATCTGGACATGATCCACCTGTATGAACTAGGATTCAAGCGACTAGCTAGTTCGGAAGTGTTCGAGGACTGCTGGACTGACGAAACCATAGAAGCCTATGAGCAAAGCATTGATAAACTGGGTGACTGGTTTATTGAACAGATGCGTTCGAGATCTGACCTGAAAGATGTAAAGATTCTAACAGATGCGTTTCGGCAGCTGTTGCAGCCGCAAAGGAGTTCTGTGGGCTACCTATGCGGTGCAGGACGGTCGTATATTGGCATTGGTATAGACGGAGCCATTTATCCATGTCATAGGTTCGACGATTTCTCTGACGAGAGACCGTGGCAGGAAAAAGAGTGGGTTTTGGGGCATATCGAACACGGTATCACCAAACCTAGCTTGCGCGAATGGGAATTCTTGAATCCCATTGATTATCGTGAAGCGGCGAAGAAGTATTCTTCATCATGCAAAACACCATGCTCTCAGGGATGTTATTACACAAACCTTGAACTGGAGGGTGATACCCACCAGTTCTCAAAGCTGTGGGTGCGTGCCGCTGAGGCGGCAATGAGAACTGCAAAGAGAGTATATAACACCTTGGCTGCGGAAAAAGACGAGACGTTCCTGAAATACTTGCGTAGAAACGTGCGTGGGCAAAGAAACGTCTCGTTCCCGACGCGGATAGAGGACGAGCAGAGACTTTGCCAACCTGCTCAGGTATGCCAACCTACTCAGGTATACCAACAACCTATGCCAGAGGTGCAAGGCGATGCCCTTGGTGTGGATATTGAACTGCTCAAAGTCACAGGAGACGCGCTGCAAGACTGCTACCGCATGATAGCAGACCAGATAGCTATCCGAGAAGCCTTGCAGCGAATCGAGCGGAAGATGGAATCGCAATCCCTGACCCAAAAGAGCGGAGATTCACTCTAGTTGATGGACTCAGATGAGAAGCCGGAGAAGAGGTGATGCAGGTGAATGATTACAAAGAGACACTTCAGGACCATGAACAGCGACTGCGACGGTTGGAAGAAAATTCAATACGGTTGGGGGAAAGGCTTGAAAGTTTATGCAAAGAAATATCCAGCCTAACAGTCTGGATGAAAACATTGGTTGGCTTAATGCTCACCTCACTGGTGGGCTTTTTCATTTGGTATATTCAGAGTCTACCAAGGGGGGGATAATGATTGGATGATAAATTCATGAAAGCTGTGGAAGTGGTGTTGCGGCATGAAGGGGGGTATGTGAATGACCTGAACGACCCGGGCGGAGAAACGAAGTTCGGGATTTCTAAGCGAAGTTATCCGGATTTGGATATAAAGAATTTGACTAGAGAGCAAGCAATAGAGATTTATTATAATGACTGGTGGCAACGATACGGATACGGGCGCCTGCAGGACGACACCGTGGCTACAAAGGTCTTCGACCTGGCGGTAAACATGGGACCTGCCACCGCGCATCGGTTACTACAGGAAGCACTTGTATTCTTGGGCTACGACATCGCTGTGGACGGCATCATCGGACCACAGACCATCGGGACCGCGAACAAGGCCGACCCCGAGCGGCTGCTGCAGGTGCTCAGGTGGCTAGCAGCCCACCATTACTATCGCATCGCAGCCCAGCGCACACAGTCGCAGGCGTTTTTGATGGGATGGTTAAGGAGAGCGTACAGTTAGGAGGTATCGATCATGTTGGAAATCGTCATTACAGAGTTGCGAGAGTTGGTTGTTACGGTGCTGGTGGCGCTATTGAGCTTAGGCGCTGCCTACGCGCTGGCCTACATCCGCCGGGCCCGTGAAGCGTTGGATAAACGGATCAACCATGAGCTGGCCGACAGGGCGCTGGCGAGGGTGGCCTATCTTGCCGAGGTAGCGGTGCTGGCCGCCGAGAGCACGACGGCTGCGGCACTGCGGCAGGCGGTGGCGGAGGGTAAGGCCAGCCGGGACGAACTAGTGGCCCTAGGGCGGCAGGTCGTGGAACAAGTGCTGACCCAGCTGGACGACGAGGCCCGCAAAGCCCTGACTGAAACGGTTGGCGACGTGCGCCGGTACGTAGAAGAACTCATAGAGGCCACCCTGGAGCGGTACAAGGCACAGGGCGTAGTGGGCCGCGTGAGTGAGACGGCAGTCCCAAAATCATAGTCCCCATCGTCCGATTCGGAGACGCCGCAGCCGGCGTAACAGCGGAGGGTGGC
>JAAYMS010000158.1 GCA_012521295.1 Bacillota bacterium | reverse complement strand
TTCCGCACACCGCTTCTCTCTTTTGATCGCTTACCAGGTACTCTTGAAACCGTGATTTATATCGAAACGACTGATGCGAAACACAAGGAGTTGGGTAGGTTAAAGGTCTATGTGGTCGATCAGCCCCTCACTCTTCCTCCCGATCGGGTCATCATGGTGAGCAAGGATCGCCTTGAGTTTGAGTTTCATGGAGAATACCCTATCTCACCGACTGCACCGGTTTATGAGCATTTTCCCGATGGGGCGAAGCCCATTAAGTTCTCCGATTTCATCGTCGGGGCCAAGGAGGTGCAGGCTACTGTTTTCCAGGGAGAGATTGTCCGAATTGATATTCTTACACCTCAGAGAATTGACCGCATGCGCGTTCTTCTGACGACCAACCAATTTGCCAGTACAGACCACACCAAGCTGGAACTAACACCGGTAGGTGCAGGGTTTGTGGTGGAGGAACGACGGTCTGGCCGTGGTTTTTTTGTTTCGCCCGAGGAACAGATTACCATATCTGCCGATGAGGAGAAGCTTCTTTTTACCGATCCATCTGGGGAACAGTGGGAGTTTACGAACCGAGTGTATATCACGCCTTTTTCGGGAGGGCAGATCCGGATCGACAGCTTCCAGCGGGGCGTTTCTCCCAAGTTCTATCCCCAGTATCGGGGTGTCTTTGAAGTGACGCTGCGGCCCGGAGGCAAATTTCAGGTCATTAATGAGGTGAGCCTAGAGGAGTATCTCTACCTGGTGGTACCTAGTGAGATGCCTGTTTCATGGCCCCTCGAAGCGCTCAAGGCTCAGGCTGTCGCAGCTCGCACCTTTGCGGTGGCGCAGGCATTGCAATCCCGCAATGGGGCGCGAGGCTACCATGTAGACGACAGCACCAGCTCGCAAGTGTACAATAACCATCCAGAGGCTGACCGAACAAGTCTAGCGATTGACCAGACCGCCGGTCAGGTGCTGCAGCACCCCGATGGGCGCATCACGTCCAGCTATTTCTACGCCAGTTCGCCAGCGGACAGTGCTTCGCCCTGGTATAAGTGGAGTTTCACCCTATCGGCCACGGAACTGAACAACATGCTGCAGAAGACCCTGGCTAAGTCTATTGGGACTGTGACGAACCTCAAGATCACAGAACGGGACAGCACTGGGAAGGCAATATGCCTGTTAATCGAGGGCAGCAGCGGAACTGTGGAAGTGCGAGGCGAACTCAATATCCGCTCTGTCCTGCGCCCAGCTAAGCAGTATACCGATGGAGCAGATGTTGTAATGGAACGTACTGGCGGACGTGTGCTCAACCAGGCACTTTTGCCCAGTGCCTACTTCAGCATGGATATTGCACGCGACGAGGCGGGAAGAATAAGCTCGATTAATTTTGCCGGTGGCGGCAGTGGGCATGGCTTGGGTATGAGCCAGTGGGGAGCTAAACAGATGGCTGATAGTGGCCATTCATATGAGGAGATATTAGCAAGATATTATCCTGAACGGCAACTTGTCCTTTACAATGCCGATGAATGAGGTAGACACGGATGAATCATTCAGAATCAACAACCACTAGTTGGAAGGTTCCCTGGAAGGGGATAGTTTTTGGGCTTGTTACAGCGGCACTAGCTTTAGTACTTGTCTTTACAAGGATTGCTCATCCCAAGGAAATTTGGGCCGGGCTGCAGGTCTACCCGACAGAGTACTTCTTAGGCGCGCTAGTCTGTCTAATGGCAGCATGGGCTGTCGATGGCGTACGAATGCGCATCTTGACCAAGGGAACTGGGGATCCGGTGCCATGGTGGGAGATGACGTTAATTATGATGGCTTCGAACTTCATCACTCTCGTGACACCGTTCGCCGGCGGTGGTGGGACTTATATCGCATATACCCTCTACCGGAGGGGAAGAAGCGGTGCCCATGCTACGGCGATTGTCCTGCTGGGTGGGTTTGCAGCTCAGACTGGGCTGGCACTCCTTGCCTTTACAGTGCTGACCTTAATGGGGGAGCTTCCCCTTGATGTGGCACCGGCCATAAAATATGTGCGCTGGGGGTTCGCCATTTACTTTGCAATTCTCCTCGCACTCACCATCCTTGTCTGGCGAGGCAAGCGAGTTCAGCGGCTGGTTATTCGCTGGGAAGTCGCGCAAAACTGGCTTGATGAGTTCACATACTACTATAGGCAGCTTTTCTTACCCCGAGGGCGCTACTACATTCACACAATGCTTGCCGGAATTACCTACTTCGCACTCAACTATGCCGCAGGATTTATGCTCCTAAGTGGATTTGGTGTTGCCAGCGGCCTAAAGCGCTACGGAGTTGCTGTTCTTCTGGGTGTAGCACCGATTTTCTCACCGATACCCGGAGGCGCAGGCGCTGCTGAACTTATAGCCTACCACATACTCGACGAATCGCTGCCTGTAGATGCTGTAGGTACATTCATTCTTCTTTGGCGGACAGTCTTGTTTTACATCCCGATACTTGTCGGCGGAATCCTCTTGGCTTACCAAGTGATGCGTTACGCAGCTGCCCCCCGTATTCGCCCAGCAGAAGATGTAATACTGCCGGACGAAAATGATCATAATAAGTGATATATAAAGCTCAAAAGGGGGATCTGCATGGGGTATCAAGCCATTCTGCGCCAGGCCCGTGATCTCTTAGAGGGTGAAATTGCTGAACTGCGGGCGCAGCTTGAGCAGAAAGAAGCCAACCTGCGGCGCCTAGATTCATTCCTGCGGGACCCAGCCCGGCCTAAGAGCGGTGAGCCATCGCTGACGCAGCAGGTTGTGGCTGTGCTGTATAATTTGACTCAAGAGACTGAAGGTGGCGTTCCAGCTCGTGCCGTGGTCGAAGCCTTTATCCAAAAGCGCCGTGACGTGAATGAGTCGACCATCCGCTCGACGCTTTACCAGGTGACACGCAAGCTGAGCCC
>JAAYMS010000157.1 GCA_012521295.1 Bacillota bacterium | reverse complement strand
TCTCCCATTTCCTTCAGCCGAGCGGCATCGTTCTCGTGAATTAGCCCCCGCTTATCAGGCGGTACATTCAACAAGAATGTGGCATTTCCACCAACCGAGTTGAAGTAGATGTTCAGCAGTTCGCCAAGGGATTTCACCTTGTCATCTTCACTTTCGTGATAAAACCAGCCTGGACGAATTGAGGTGTTTACCTCTGCTGGGTACCACACTAAGTCCTTCACACCGCGAATTGCCTCTCGGCTGCCTAGGTCCAGGTCCTGCGATCGGATCTCCTTCCCAAACTGCCCATCATCGACCTTCTGCGACTTTTCTTGGACTCGCTCTGCGTCTTGAAGGGCTGCAGGAACAACGCTCCATTCTTCGGGCCGAGTCTGACCCGCTTCATTGCCGCACCAGCGCACATCAGGGCCACAAACTGAAATAACGGCATTGGGCTGCAGGCGGCGGACTAAATCATAATAAGCATCCCAATCGTAGACCTGCCGCTTTCCGTTGGGGCCTTCACCGCAAGCTCCATCAAGCCAGACAGCGAAGATCTCACCGTAGTTCGTGAGCAGTTCTTCCAGTTGATTTAGATAGAACTCGTTGTACCGGTCCGAATCGCCGTAAGAAGGCTCATGGCGATCCCAGGGCGACAGATAGATGCCAAACTTCAGGCCATACTTCCGGCAGGCATCCGACACTTCCTTAACAAGGTCTCCTCTGCCATCCCGCCATGGGCTGCTCTTCACACTGTAGTCTGTATATTTGCTTGGCCAGAGACAAAAGCCATCATGATGCTTGCAGGTAAGGATCAAGCCTCTCATACCTGCAGACTTAAACGCTCTTACCCATTGCTCGGCGTCGAGCTCGGTCGGGTTGAAGAGGCTTGGGCTTTCATTGCCCAAACCCCATTCCCGATCTGTAAAGGTGTTTATCCCGAAATGGATAAACCCATAGAACTCTAGCTGCTGCCACTGCAGCTGTCTTTCTGTTGGTCTGATTTCTGCAACGGCCTTAATGTCTATCATAGCTTCTCCCTCAAGAACCCGAACGCATTATTTCAGGCGGAATACCCGAGCGACAGGGTTCCCTTCCTCACCACTGATCTTGATGTGAATGCCAGCATCACTCTGTGTGAATTCGATATTCTCTTCGCCGGCAACCCGTTCTACACGAGCTACTCTTTCAGTATATGGAATAACAATCTCGCCCTCACCGACTGGTGCGTTTTCTGGCAGGAGTTGAATTGCATAAACTGTATCGCCTTTCTTCGTAAATCCCCACTTGTCAACGAAGTAAGGCGCTGCTGGCCTTGTACCATAGATCGCCTCGCCATAGGTCTTGAGCCAACCGCCCAGTTCCTCCATGCAGCGGATAGCGCCCTTGGGGAACCTGCCATCGGGCTGTGGGCCGACGTTGAGCGCCAAGTTGCCACCTTTGGCTACTACTTCTACCAAGATAGCCACCAGCTGACGAAGGGACTTGTAGTCATCTTCGTAGCCAAAGGAGAACGAAGTCCCCATTGTGATGCAGCTTTCCCACGGAATCAGGAGAGGGCGATCGGGGATAGTCTGCTCTGGAGTGACGTAGTTCTCATAGGGCCCCCCAACAGTACGATCTACCGCTAACAGCCATGGTTGGTGCTGACGCGCCTTTTCCACCACTTCGCCCAAACGGATATCCTGTCCAGCCTGCGGGCATACCCAACCTGCGTCGAGCCACAGGATGTCAATTCGCCCGTATTGGGTCATGAGCTCCATGATCTGCTTGTGAGTGAAGTCAACGAACTTCTCCCACAGCCAGGGGTACTCTGCCGGTTTATAGGACGGCCCTCGCCAAGTGGGGTTCGATCTTTCGTGGCCAGGTGCCCAGTAATATGGAGTATGCCAGTCTGCTTTTGAGAAATAGGCTGCAATCGCAAGCCCCTTATCCCGGAAAGAATCGAATACGTGACGTGTGATGTCCGCATACTTGTGCATATGGAAGGGGCAGTCAGCCCCGGTAACCTTATAATCGGTCTGCTTAGTATCCCACATGCAGAACCCATCATGGTGCTTTGTGGTGAAAATAAGGTACTTAAAGCCAGAGTCAGCGGCCAACTCAGCCCACTTTTCAGGTTCAAAGCGCAGGGGGTTAAAGGTCTTGTTGAGATTGAAGTACTGCCGCTTGAACTCCTGCGGGTCTTTTTCCCAATCATAGCCTACCCGAGACCATTCGGCGTCCGCATCGCTCAATGCCCACGACTCTACCAGGCCCAACTGAGAATAGGGGCCCCAGTGGATCATAAGACCCAGCTTTTGATCCTGGAACCACTCGAGCTGTTCTTGTAGGATTGGTTCCTCTGGCCGAACATAGCGTTCTTCTTGACTGTAATTGTGTACTCCTTGTTCTACAACATTGTTATCAGCCATCAATTACAACCCCCTCTGTAATCTCAATTCGAGCACGCAGGTCTAAAGCATTGGCGTGAGGCCCAACCATAATATCGAACTCGCCGGGCTCGACCACCCATTGGTACTCTCTGTTAAACAGCTTGAAATCATCAGCATTAAGCTCAAAGGTAATTGTCTGAGTCTCACCAGGATTAATAGTGACTCTCTTAAACCGCTTCAGTTCTTTGTGTGGGCGTACAACAGAGCTCCACAGATCACGGATATAAAGCTGAACTACTTCGTCTCCTGTCCGTTCTCCAATATTCGTCACATCTACGCTGACTCTGACCGGATAGTTGCTTTCAATCGTAGTTGGAGAGACCTGCAGATTGCTGTAACGGAATTCGGTATAACTCAGCCCGTAACCGAAGGGGAATAGCGGTTCCCAATCCATCTCGACATAAGTGATGCGGCCGCCAGGCTGACGGTTGTAGTAAATCGGAAGTTGGCCCACAGCTTTCGGGAACGAAACTGGCAGGCGCCCGCCCGGATTGATATCTCCAAAGATAGCCTCAGCGATAGCTAAGCCACCCTGTTCACCGCCATACCATGCTTCAATGATTGCAGGAACATGTTCTGCTTCCCAGGTCAGGGTCATGGCGCGGCCGTTTTGGAGCACCAGGACAACAGGTGTGCCGGTTTCGTATACAGCCTGCAGGAGTTCGAGCTGTCTGCCGGGCAGTCCGAGTTCAACCCGATCCACGCCTTCGCCACAGGTTTCGTTCGAGTCACCGAGGCAGACAACAGCCACATCGGACTGACGAGCTGCTTCGACGGCTTCGGCAATCTCATCGATAGGCTGGCTCCAGCCAAGCAGTACTCGTGCACCGCCGCCATCTTTACAGTATTCAACCTTCAGGTCATATTCTCTACCAGCTTCAAAGGTGAACTCCACTTTGGCGCCGCCCCGCTCAACATCGCCCCATCCATCGATAATCAGTTCGCCATCGATCCAGACTCGCATGCTGTCGTAGGTGGCGATGCCCAAGAATCCAGTCAGATTCTCTGTGGGGACAAGTTTACCTGTCCAGCGCACAGTGTAATGTGTGTTGCCAAGCTGGTGGAAGGGCTTAGTGGCAATCCAGTTAAAATCAATTTGGCGGTCAACGCGTTCAAGAGGCTCGCCTTCGAAGTTCGGGTTGTCGAAATACTGACCGAAAAGCCCTGGTTCACCATGGGAAGTCTTAAGCCAATGGTTTGGAATTGCCTTCAGCTCAACTCCCGAAATTTCAACACCAACAACGTGACGTACCACAGTGCTATCCGATACAAGGCGCTTGATGCCTTCTAGCACGGTGACTGGCTCGAAGCCGTACGGGCTCGAAGAATATCCACCTAAGCGTGGGGTATCAGCACTTGGCCCGATGACTGCAATCGAAGAGATGTTCTTATCTAAAGGCAGCAGTCCTCCGTCGTTCTTCAGCAGCACTAGACCTTGGCGGGCAGCTTCTAAGGCAATCTCTTGATGCTCAGGGCAGCGCACTACGGTTTTCCACTTGTTCTCGTCTTCTACATAGGGACGCTCAAACAAGCCAAGCATGAACTTCACCCGCAGAATGCGGCTAACAGCCTGATCGATGGTCTCCATCTTCATCTCGCCACTCTGCACCATTTTGATCAGTGCATTCTGGAAGAAGTCGTGGGGGTAATCATAATACTGCATATCGAGGCCCGCCTCGATAGACTGCTTAATGGCCTCCTCACGGCTGGGGCAGACGCGATGCCAATGATAGAGATTACCCAATGCTCCTAAATCAGCGCGTACGAAACCTTTCATGCCCCACTTGTGCCGCAGCACTTCGGTGAGCAGCTCATAGTCACCAGAGGTCGGAATACCGTCAATTGAGTTGTAGGAGCACATTACGTTTAAGGCGCCGCCTTCCTTAATGGCTGCCTCGAAGATTGGTAGGTGGTTGGTGTACAGGTCACGTTTGCCGATTAGGGCAGGAGCACAGTTCAACCCACCTGTGGGTATGCCGTATCCAGCAAAGTGTTTCGGCTCTGCCACGATGCTGGTTTCAGATGTGAGATCGTCACCCTGCATACCCTTAACCATCGCGACAGCCATACGGCTAGAAAGGTAGGTATCTTCACCATAGGTCTCCTCCATCCGCCCCCAGCGAGGGTCACGGGCCAGGTCAATTACAGGGCCAAAAATCTCATGAACGTTAAAGGAGCGAGTTTCGGCAGCTAATGCTTGTCCTACCTTCTCCACAATCTCCGGGTTCCAAGTCGAAGCCATGGTAATGCTCTGTGGGAAAATGGTACTGCCCGGGCGCGCATAGCCATGAAGCCCCTCTTCACTAAACAAGATGGGGATCCCTAACCGAGTACGTTCCATGACATACTTCTGCAGTTGATTGTTAATCTTAGGAGTTGCATAGAGGTCGTGGATCGAACCAAGGCCCAGATCGCCAATGGTTTCTTCGACAACATCCCAATCTATTTCATCTTCATCTGTAACTAGATGAGGGTTTTTCAAAGGTTGTTTGAGGAAGTTCCTTCCTATGTACATGTCCATCTGCCGAACTTTCTCTTCAAGAGTCATCCGGCTGAGAAGGTCAGCTACTCTTTCTTCAATAGACAAGTTTGGATCCTTGTAGCGCGGTGTAGTATCCACCTAATCCATTCCTCCTGAAATTATGTTTAAGCCTAAACTGGCCCCTCGATGAGGAGGGGCCAGTTTATATTGTGTGAAGACTCTACTCTATATTATTTTGTGAAGCCCAAGAGGTCGTCGACATAGGATTGACCTACTTGCACTACAGAGTTCATAGCCTCTGCAGGAGTGCGTTCGCCAGCCATTGCGGAAGAGTAGGCGTTCCATACTTCTTCAGCAGTGAGTGGGTAGTTCAGGATTTCGCCTTCAGAGCCATAGATAGGCAGGAACTCGGTGAAGATCCGAGCAGACTGAATATCTGGGCAGTAGGTGTTGACCAGTTCTGCATAGCGGTCTTCAGCATAGGTTTCCCAGTTTGCAGGAGCAAACAGGAAGTCAAGCAGAGCTGCCATTTCTTTTGGCTGAGCAGAGTTCATAGGCAGACCAAGGCCGCCGATGAAGCCTGTGTACATGGAGTGGTTCTTAGCAGATGGACCCTTCGGGAATGGCAGGAGACCCCAGTTGACGTCTGCGGTCAGAAGACCATCGAGCTGCCAGGTTGCTTGGAATGCAAAGAGGGTCCGGCCTTCTGCGAATCCACCAGAAGTGGTGTTAACCTTGTCGATGTAGTTGAGTTGACGGCCAAACTCGATAGCCTGGAGAACACCTTCGTCGTTCCAGTTGTAAATCAGTCTGCCTTCTTCATTAGGCACGAAGAAGTTTACACCGTTGGATGCTACGAGGTAAGCCCAGGTGTAGAGATATTCCATACCGTATTGATCTGGCTCGCCGTCGCCATCAAGGTCCTTGGTAGCAGCGATAGCCATTTCACGGAAGTTATCCCAGTTCCATTCGCCGTTGAAGTACAGCTCGTATGGATCAGCTAGGCCTTCAGCTTCAATGATGTCTTTGTTAAATACGAACCAGGTGGTTGCACCGTTTGGCAGGATTTCGAAGCTGCCAAGTACGTAGACTTTGTCGCCAATGGAGAAAGCGTCTACGGCAGGGTTAGCATACTTACGAGGCATTGCGTAGTATTCATCACCCAGAACGTCGTTCAGAGGCAGCAGAGCGTCAGAAGCAAGCAGTGGATAGAATGTGTCACCATTGTCAATGGCCCACACGTCGTATTCGGAGTCACCACTGATGAGGCGGGTAACCATGGTTTCAACTGCCTGATCTGCTGGAACGGTGAGAACTTCAATCTTAACGTTGAACATTTCCTCAGCTTGAGCTACAAGACCGCTCTTGCGCTGGTCCTCAAGCTTATCCACGCCACCGACGAAGGTGACAGTCTTGCCACCAAAATCAATGTTTTGTGCACTTGCAACCGAGGTAAACATCAAGCCAACTACGAGTAAAAGCGCTAATACTTGGAACCTTTTCACCCGAATAGCCTCCCTTTATTTATTGCTTAGACACAAACCGACAAGTTTCCCCTACGACAACAGACAACTCATCTCTATAGAATTCTTTCCTGTCTCACCCCCAGTGACGTACCAGTTTCGGCTCTAAGGTATGGTAATTACGCCGAACAACTTTCCAATGCATTTGTTTCGACAAGAAACGTTGATTTCCTTCAATAACCGTAACCAAATTTGCACAAGCGTGTTTTCCAATGCATGCGAATTACACCGCGCCAAATATTTCTTGTAAGTCTTAGCCAACCAGACCAGTACGCTCAATACTCTCCACGAAGTAGCGCTGCAGTAAAGCATACATGGCCAAGAGAGGCGCAATCATGAGCATGCTGCCAGCATTGGTGATCAGCGAGAAGTACTGCGGGTCAGTTTTTCCGAAGTACTGCGCCAATCTTGTAGTGATGTTGCTCAGTGCTACAGGCAGGAAGTTGCTGTCTAGATACAGCGTGGTTAAGAACGAGTCATTCCACTGCCAGACAAAGCCGAACAAGAAGACAACAACCATTGATGGGACTGCACTAGGCAGCATGATCTGAACGAAGGTCCTCAAAGGCCCAGCTCCATCCACGTAGGCCGCTTCTTCAAGGCTTGAGGGCATTCCAGCAAAGAACTGCCGCATCACAAGAATAAATAACCCGTTCCGCAGACCAGTTCCAGTCAGGGCCGTCAAAATGAACGGCCATGGACTGTTCAAGAGATTGAAGCCTTGACCCGGAATTAGGCCGTACATGTTAAAGAACCGCCAGTTGAGGTACAAGGGAACCATCATCATCTGGGGCGGCACTATCAGAGTGAAAATTGCCGCTGCCATAACGAGATTTCTCCCCTTGAAACGGAACCGTGCCAGACCGTACCCTACTACCGTGCTTGATACAAGCTGGAGCGTTGCGACTACCACCGAAAGAACCAGCGAGTTGGTGAAAGTCTTACCGAAATTCATGACTTCCATCGCGAACCGATAGTTGTCTAGCGTCGGCCGCTTCGGGATATACTTTACCGTTTGGTCGATTAGGTCACGCCGAGACATGAACGACGAGGAGAGCTTGCTCAAAACAGGATACAAGATGATGTAAGCAATTCCTAGGATTAGGACCGTGCGAAAAACGCTGAACAGAAAGTTGCCTAGTTTATGCTTAAGAGCAAGGCGCCGTTCCCGTGCAATAATTGCCATATGCTACTTGCCCCCCTCCATTAATCTTGATAAACCACGTAGCGGGAAATTATACCTACTACTATGGCTAGAATTACTGCCACAGCAGCAAAGTACATTACTCCCATTGCTGTTCCAATTCCGAAACCGGCTCCCCCAAAGGCTGTGCTTCGAATGTAGTTGACCAGATCGTTGGTGGGTGCCAAGAAAGAGTCAATGATAGAGTAAACCACATTTGCCAAAATGGTGGGGCTCAAGACCGGAATCGTAATCAACCAGAACGTCTGCCATCCAGAGGCTCCTTCGACCCGAGCAGCTTCGTACAGCGATGGGGAGATGGACTGCAGGCCTGCCAGGAAAATGAGAATTTGAATTCCAGAGGCCCGGATGATCTCCGGAATACGGTCCACCACATTGACAACGTACATCAAGAGCTCTCTTGGGATCTTCATCTGCATGAGAAACTCTGTCAGAGCTGGCCCAGATAAGAAACTAGTAGCTACATTAGCTGTTTCCCTCATCATGTTGGCCATGTAGTCACTAGCTTCGAGCCCAGCAATTACTCCCGAACTGAGAATCACAGGCAGAAAGAAGATGGAGCGGGCCAGGAGCCGGCCCTTGAACTTCTGGTTTAGCAGCAGTGCTGCAAAGAAGCTGAAAAAGACGATGGCTGGTACGTCCAACAGCATGTTCAGCAGTGTCTGCGTAAAGGTGGGCAGGAAGTTTGTGTCGACAAAGAGCGCATGCTTGTAGTTTTCCCAGTTGTTGTAGATAAGTTCATACCCGCCTGTCACGATCCGGAGATGATTCAGGCTGAAAACAACCGACTGGACAAACGGAGCGAGAAAGAACAGGATGAACCCAATGATGAAAGGCAGTGTAAACAGATAGCCAGTCAAGCTTCTCTGCTGAGTTAGGGTTAGTCGCTTCCTCTTCAATCCTGTGCCCTCCTTTCATACACTGCGTATCCGTGACCCGGTACATATCGTCCTGCGGCAAATATGCCGGTGTCATTGTAGTTTACGATCACTTCCACACCATTTGCGTAACTGGTGCGGTAAACGCCATCCAACAGCTTTGTGTGATTTACAATCGCCTGGCCGCGTACCTTCTCCAATACAGGCTTGGCTTCTTCGAATAAGGCTAAGGCCTCATCTACGGTATCGGAGTAGGTTGTAGCCAAGAGATAGTCGAAGTTGCTGCCCTTAACGGCTGAAGAGTCTGCATAGCTCCAACGGAAGTAAGGGATTTCCCCGGTTTCCAAGGTCTTTAGGAGCTTCTCCCTGGTGACTCCACCTTGATTGAAAGGTTGACCAGAGAAATCAACGAGGCCATGCAGTACCATTTGGTAGAACGGTACCGACTCATCGATAATGAGCATCAGACTGCCTTCGGTTGGTGCTTCCACAATCTGTTTGGCATACGGGAAGGACGAGTCGTTACCTCCTGCAATTAACAGATCAACATCTTCGGAGACGAAGCGTTCGAACTGCTCCTTGATGTATACGAGAGCACGCTGGCGAGTTACTGCCCGGTCAGCCCGATCTTGGAAATCAGAGTAAACCACCCTTCCCATGTTTCGCAGCGAAACGTTTGCTCCTGGATAGTCCGCAAGATCCTTTAAGAATCCATCCACCACCCAGCTCAAGTACCGCGGTGAAAGGATGTAATCGTACTCAGTACTGATCTGCTGGAAGGTGGCCTGGTTAAACTTGAACAGCTTAGCAGCAGAACGGTTGAGGAACCGGGCTGCGTGTTTTCCAGCTCTAAAACTATCAAACATTGTATCCCGCATGACGGTCATGAAGTTCACATCGAGGTAAACTTCAACATCGTCGAGATTGAACAGATTGAGCAGCTCATTCTTTTTACCTAGAGCTGATTCTAGACTGATCTTGTTGGGGAAATAGTGTTCGATCCCACCTCGAGACCATCCCAGGTACCGCAGCCTGAGGCTGTCAACACCTTGCGATTTGAGATCTTGTGCAATCTCAACGGCCTGAGAGTATGTCGTCATGGGCCGAATTACTTCCCGCGGCGCACCCATCACAGGCTCCTTGTCGTGGAATCCGCCGATCAGCTCAACCATGAGAGGGACTGGGCTGTTTGGATCGATCTCTTTAAGCCCGAGCCGCTCTACTAAATACTCACGGTACTTATTGGCCATACCTGCGTAATCAGCCTGATCACCCAGCAAGAATTGGTAACGGATAGTGATATTGCCCTTGTATGGTTCTACGGCGTATGCATCCACCATCCGGTCGTCTTGGCTGGTCTCAACGCCATACAAGACAATTGTGGTGCGAGGTGTCAGATTAAAGCGCGCATAGGCCTTGTTAAATGAGTCGGTCTTGCCAGCCAGTTCTGCCGAGATGTTGGCCAGCGCCTGACCATCCTCAATGATTGCGAACCAAGCACGATCTCCATCCTTAAGGCCAAAGACTGGCATCCGGACAAGCGGCCCCGGAGAAATGTTCTCCTGCTGCGGCGCAGTCGAACGGTCAGGGCCATAAACCGCGCCGAAGTACGATGGCAGATTGATCTTCTTCTGGTTGTTGAGATACATCAGCCCGCCGCTGCGGTCCGGTACAAAGATGTAGCCTTCAGCACTACGGTCAGCTGCTCCAAAGAGAGGCAGCACATCAATGGAAGTGGGCAGATAGGTAGCCAGTTCGCCATCTTGGGTTTCCACATTAACTGGATACTCCATTTCGCTGGTTAAGACATTTACCACCAGATCAGGCCCATCCAGTTTGATCTCCACAGGTACTTTGAAGATCTGTGGGTTGGGTTTGGGTGGATCGATGCTGGTCTGCGAATGATCTGCTGTCACGTCTGCTGGAGTATAACCGAGGTCCGAGAAAATCCGGGCCAACTCAGGCTTGTAGTAGGCAGGGTAAGTGCCATCCAGCAGTACGTACATGGGTTCGCCACTCTTAAGGAATGCCATATCTGCAGCCGTGATCAAAGCACGGCGATCGTAGTCCGACCGGCGATTCACAATTGTATCGGCAAGGAGCTCAACGTAATTCTTCAAGCGTTCTACGGGTGTGTTGTTAGTCCCGATATACCGGTCGAGGATTTTACCTGCAAGAACCACTATCTCGTAATTACCCATGACAACGGGCAGGTCCATTCCGTACACAAACACCTGTGCATAGGGATCGTAGTCGCGCTCCTCAGCTACGATCAGGGTGTATGCTTCTTCAACGATCTGGCGATCAAACTTGTCTTGAACTTTCTCCAGCAGGGCCTCAAACTTATCCTTCTTGATAAAAACTGGATAGTACGCATCCTCACCCCACTGTTTACCGAGGATGAAGTCAAATCGTACTCCTTGATCGATATAAGTGATGGTGAACTCTTCGTTGACCACACTATCGACATAAGAGTTCAGCGACCGCGCTTCCCGCGATGGAGTGTAGTAGTTGAGGGTCAGCATACCCCGCATTGCATCTCGGGCTGCCCCCCGCTTTACAGTCTCCTGACGTACTTCAGGCAGACCGCCGAACCAGATTTCCTCCGACTGCTTGTCTTGTACAGCAAACTCAGCCGTTGCCTCATTGAGGTAGAGGCGCAGGTATTCATTTTCCTGCACAACGCTGTAACCCTGGAGGTTAGCTGCCAAGACTGAAGACTGAAGACATATGAATAGTAGCAAGCAGATCAGGCTGATTAAGCTTCGCCTTTTCATCGTACGTGCTAACCCCCTTATATCCTAAATGTTACTTCGGTCCAAATCGTATCGACGAAACCAAGAAGTTGGGCTAAGACGTTCACAAACAGCAGTGCCAAGAAGATTACTACGCCGATGCCAACGACAGTTAACCCGCTTGTAAAGATGTTCTTTCCAAAACGGTAGTCATGAATGACACTCATGCCGACGAGCAGCAAGAATACTGCCCAAATCACTGCGAACACCTGGAACACGTAATAGAACGCACCCTCGTCGAGTGTGATTACCCGGCTGACCAGGATTAGTGGTGCATGAATGAGTATGATTGGCACAAGTGCGTATGCTGTTGTGATATAGATTTCTCTAAACGAACCCTTTCCGTCCATAATGCTGGTGAGGGCAAGGTTTACTCCGCACCACAAGAAGAACGGTACTAGCACGCTGGCGATTTCCATGTAGATGTTCATTTCACGGGGATCCGCCATGTTGAAGGGGAAGCCGGTGTACTGCCGCGCCAGAATAAACGTGAGCATAACCAGCGCCAGAATGGTTGTGGCAGACCACAAGTCACCACGTTTTTCATGTTTCAGATCCCAGAAACCATCACCAGGACGGACAATGACGTGCAGCGCATATTTGAGTTTCTGCAGGTATGCGACGAACTTGTTCTCGCTGACTGTGTAAGCCAAACCTACATAACCCATGCGAGCACGGCGGCGGCGCCGTACCAGTCCGATCACGTAAAGGGCGATCGCTGCTGCTACAATACCGGTCATGATATACGAGAAATTGGCATTGATCCATTCACGACGGTACAGAGCCAAAGCCTGCGCATATCCTTCACGATCACTACCCAGCTTGTAATAATCCATGGCCCCGCGATACTCACCTTGGCGCAGAAGCGCACGGCCGATACCGCTGTAAGCCAGGTCTAGGTTGGGATTCTGCTTGAGGACCTCACGCCACACGTCGGCTGAGCCATCGTAATCACCTTGTTGATACAGCTCAATCGCTCTAAAAATAGAGAGAGCATAATCGGTTGGCTCCAGCATCGTGATCATGTTTAGACGGCGATCCAAGACAAGCAGTTTGTCGTCCAAGTACTCCAACGCTGCCGGCGTGCGGAAGGCATTCCGCTCAAAGACAGGAGCCCCAAAAGCAAAGAGCATGTTGCCGTTGTCATCATAAGTGAAGACACGGCCTCTAGTCAGATCTACAACCGAGTAGATACCGTTTTTCCAGACAACAATATCCTGAAGGCTGGAGCGGCCTGTGATGGTAGCGCCCCGAATCTCACCGGCGAGAATATAATCGACATCGCCCATCGGATCGAAGAATCCATTGCGGCGCAGCACATCTTCACCCGCTGGGTTAAGTCGGCGGATGATCGCAGAGCGCTCGGTGCCTCCTCCGGCTACAGTTGTGTAGATAAAACCTTTTTCGTCAATATCAGTGTTACTGTATTCAGTAGGAATAAATAAGACAGACCTTTCCTTCTGCGCGTCAGTCATAATCTGGCGCCAGAAGTATTCCCACAAACTAGGCCTTACAGGCGGTGCACCAATGTATCCACTGAAAACACCCTGTTCGTCAAACTCCATCAAACCCTCAAGGACACCTTCAGCAATTACATATACCCGTCCGACCCGATCTGCGACCACTTTTTTCGGGCGAAAACGGAAGTTCGCCGGAATGAGTTCCTGGTCTGTAGGATTCTCGATGGTCCGGATCAGCTGATCGCTGCTGTCTAACACTACTACCCGATTCTTCCCGTAGTCCGCCACGTAGAGTGTGCCATCGTCGGCAACGAATAGGCCCTGTGGTGAAGCAAAACGATCTTCTACACCGTTGTTATCAAAGGTAGAAATGGTGCGAACCAACCGCAGGTATTTGTCAAGAACAACAATGCGATTATTGCCAGTGTCTGCCACGTAGACCAGGTTATCCTGGAGGACGAACAAGTCCTGCGGTTCTTTCAGGGCACCGATTCCTAGATCCTCACCGAACACCTCGAGCACATTCCGGTATACCGCTGGGCCAGGGGCGGCTTCCCTATCTTCGGTGTAGGTATAGCTGTCCTGAGCAAAAGCCACAGGCTGTGCCAGGACAATCAGTACCAGTACAGCAGTCCATAGGATTTTCAACCGAATCTGTTTCACAATAAACCCCCCATCACCATCGATTACTTGATACCGGAAGCACCCATTGTTTCGATGACTTTGCTTTGGTTAATGACGAATACTGTAATTGGAAGTATCATCATGATCACACCCACTGCTGCGGCTACACCCGCACGGGCGATACCTCCGGAAACAATCTGACTCAGGGCGTAAGGGAGCGTCTTCAACTGCTCACTATAAATGAACTGTCCGCCCGTTTCGCCCCACAATGCCTGGAACGAAAGAATAATCAAGGTCAGCCAACCCGGCCGAACGTTAGGCATAACGATCTTCCAGAAAATTGTCCATTCGCTGGCACCCTCGATACGTGCCGATTCGAGCAGCGCATCGGGGATCATGGCTTCGATGAACTGTTTCATCAAAAACAACCCCAAGCTCATGGCCCAAGCAGGTAAGATAATTGCCCAATGAGTGTCAACTAGACCGAGAACTGAAGTAATTAGGTAGTTCGGAATAGCCGTAACCTGCTTTGCGAACATCAGCGACAAAACGACTACTGAAAACATCCACTTGCTGCCGGGAAAGTCATGTTTGGCGAGGGCATAAGCTGCTAGCGATGCCAAAACAACGTGGCCAACTGTACCTCCCAATGTGATAACAAGTGTGTTCACCAGGTAGCGGGAAAATGGAACCCACGAACTGGACATCAGAACCAAGAGGTCATAGAAGTTTGCCATGGTTGGGTTCCGCACGAAGAACTGCGGCGGCCAGAGAAACAGCTCGTTTAGGGGTTTGAACGCGTTAGAAATAGCATATACCAGAGGCAGAGCCGAAAACGCTGCCGCAGCCGCGATGAAGAGGAGAACGGCCAAGTCTCCCCCGAAGGAACGGGTTGGTTTGGTGGTCCAGAATTTTTGTCTTAAACGTCTGATCACGACTGTCCCTCCTCAGGTCCCGATCTTATCAAGCAGGCGCTGCACAAGCCTCTGTGATATGACCATGGTAAAGAACAAGATAACCGCAATAGCCGAAGCCATACCCATTTCAAACCGGACATTACCATAGTCGATCAAGTGTGCCACGATTGTGTGTCCTGCGTAATCCGTACTGGGGAAACCGACCAGTGGGATGATCTGCTCCGCAGCAGCAAAGGAACTAGTAATGGCCATAATGGCACCGAACATCAGATAGCCCCTCATTTGAGGCAGCGTGATGAAGAACAGTTCCTGCCAGCGGTTTCTGATTCCGTCCACGGCGGCTGCTTCATACAAGCTCGAGTCGATACCCTGAAGGCCTGCAATGAAAGCTAAGAAACTGGTTCCCAAACTCATCCACAATACTACGATGATCACAACGGACATCATCCACTTTGGGTCTGTCAGGAACTGTATAGGCTCCTTAACGATACCCAGGTAAAGGAGACGGGAGTTAATGAAACCATAAGAGTCTCCACTAAACATGATGGTCCAGATCAAGTACAAGCTTCCGGAGATAGACGGAGCATATAGAAGCAGAGTCAAGAAAGCCCTAATTCTTGGCTTCAACTCATTGATCAACCAAGCAAACACGAAGCTGGCCAGGTAGCTCAAAGGCCCCGTTACCACTGCAAACACAAAGGTATTCTTGACCGCTATCAGGAAAATATCGTCTGCGAGCAGGAGCCGCAGGTAGTTTTCCCAGCCCACCCACCGGGGAGGCTGCAGCATGTTGTAGTGGGTGAAACTCAAGTAAATCGCCACCGCAACAGGCAAAACGGTAAACATGAAAAACAGAATTCCGTACGGTGCAACGAAGAAGTATGAAACTTTGTTTTGCTTGATGCGCTTCCATAATTGACCAAGCTTGCTCTCAGGCCGATAAACGGCCTGAGTGCTCACTTGTCTTTCAGGCATAGACGCCATTATATCCCCCCTCACTGCTCAACCCAGTAGAGCTTGCGGTATTCTTCAGGTAGATCGTCGAATTCAGTGGGTAAGCTGAACTCTTCCCGCTTGCGTTGGATTTCCTCGTTGATCAACCGATTATAGTCGACCAGAATATCCCGTGCGGGTTTGTTGTTGTAAACAACCTGTCTGAAAGCGTTGTCTAGGTAGCGTCCGATCATATAGCCACCTGGTACTTCAGGAACACCGCGCACCCATTGCCACTGGGCCATCAGCTTCTGATACTCTTCTACCGACCATGGTAGGCCAGCCAGTGCCTCTACATTAGCAGTTGCATAGCGACCAGCAACGCCAAGCGTACTTTCAATCTGGCGTCCAAACTCAATCTGAGTTTCAGTACTGGTCCACCATTTGAGGAACTCCCAGCCCTCTTCAACCTTGTCCGAGGCTGCCATGATCATGCTGCCGGTCTGGCCCACAGCTGCTGGTGCAGAACGGTCGATGGTACCATCTTCTTTGAGAGTACCAGGCACCAATGTGAAGCCCCATTTGCCCCGCAGTTCAGGTGCGAATACCTGCAGCTCGTTGTATAAGCCGTAACTTGCAATAACCAGAGGCATATCGCCCATCCGGAAACGGTTAGATGCGTTGTAATCGAGCGGCAGTTTGTACAGTTCGTACAGCTCGGTCCAGAGCGTAAAGGCTTCTACAGCTGCCTCATGATCAAGGTTGGTAGCAATACCGTCTTCAATAAACAGCTCCTGATCCTTCTGGTACATGAACATTAAGAGGTTCAGCACCCCACCACTGGACGACAGACTTCCCATGGTCGAGCTGACGTCACCGATGGAGGAACTCATGGCTTTTGCTGGCACCGAGAACGGCAAGCCGAAGTCCATATTGCGCTTCTGCAGTACAGGAATGATATCCAGCACGTCGTCCCAGGTTTGAGGGATTTCAAGCCCCAGCTCTTTCAGAATGTCAGCGCGATAGAACAGCATCAAGAACGATTGCTGGTCTGGAAGAGCATATACGCTGTCTCGGAACATGAACGGTACGATTGCGCTGTGCATAAACCGCTCTTTCACTTCGTCAAAGCCAGGCATTGTACTCAGGTCAACTACCCCACCACGGAATGCAAAGTTCATGGGTTGGGCAGTACTTACACCCATTGCCACGTCAGGGCCTCTTCCTGCCAGCGTTGCCGGCAGGAGTACTCCCATGCTGACCAGTTCTAGGTTTACCGGAATTCCGGTCTTTGGTGTAAAGTCATTTTCAATCAGCCGTTTCAATATCTGCGCTTGGTCACGGCCCCAGCCGATCCAAACGGTTAGTGGTTCGGCGTCACCTTCGTAAACGTCGCCCACCTTTGTGTAGTCGTGAGTATAAGAGGATGCAAGTGCTCTTACTTCATGACCCATCCGCTGACCGAAAGAAGCTGATGCATTGGGCATTTCCTGTTCAGGTGAAGCGACCACCAAGTAGTCAACAACCAAAGGCTGTTTGCGCACGTCTAAAAGCCAAGTCCCCAACGAACCGAGATTGTCTCGAAACTCCGACAGACGCCGTGGAATCGAGTCGGGATCTTGGACCAACGTGCGGAGCTGACGCGAAAGGTCTCTGAGTACAACAGTGGCTCCGCCCTTCTGACCCGTATATGCTTCTAGAGCGTCGGCAACCTCTTCTACAATGTCGGCCTGAACGAGCATGTTGTCCAAGAGCCCAGGAATGCGCTTAGGTAATTCGTAAGTCCGCATTGGGTCCGGCGTCGGCGATGTAATCATCACAATCTGACGGTAAATCGAGTTAAGATCATACACGCTTTGCTCGACAGTCCGGATCACATCGACCATGTCGCCCAAAACGACTTCCATGGTGATGCTGTGGGAGCCTTCTTCTAGGTAGACTAGGTATGGGTCTTCATCTCCACCTAGAACGTACATGTCATAAACAGACGAGTACGGGAAACGCACCGCAGACATCTCTTCAAAGAGGACCTTGTCGTCAATGTAGATACGGCGGTTACTGAAAGAACCGCGGTAGAGATTCTGCTTAGCTTTGATGCCGATCTTGTAAAGGCCAGACTGGGGTACCTCAAAGTCCCAGCGCACCCACTGCCCACTCTGGTTCCAGCTGTCCCCGCCAATGGCGTTGAGGCGCATCAAAACTGGATCATATGGTTCCAAAGTCGGGTCACCATGGTCAAACGTAGGTGCCAAAGTAGATTCGGATCGGTAAGTAGAATCCCGTTCCTGCAGCTTAATGAAGACCCCTTGAGCTTCTTTATAACCCCGCTGCTTGTACTGTTCTACAAGCTCCGCGTAGGTTGGGGGCATCTCCACCTGGAAAAGACGTAGGTGATGGATGAGCATCGGTTCCCTGCGAGAAACCAAACGGATAGTATTTCTTCCCTCGTTGAAATAAAACAGATAGGGCTCAGCATAGCTGCCCATCGAATCAGACAAAACTGCGGTCCGCCACATCGGATACTCCTTTTGAGCAGGACGCAGTTCATTACCTTGGTTATCCATGCGGATATCTTCTGCACTACCCCAAACCCGAGAGAAAGAAAGATAGCTCGCCCCTTCAAATGGAGGCTCGCCGTTTATTTCGATTGATCTCTCAATAGCAGTGCCTCTACCCTCAACAGGGTAATAAGCGAGCTCTATGTTGTACAGGCCTGGTTCTGATACGTAAACATCCCATTCAATGTAGCCCCACTCGCCCGTGTATACAGCATAGCCGTTGTACTCCTCAGAATAGACCAACTCCACATCCATGTTGGTCGAAGAATACCGGTCTCCAAACACGTAGACCTGGCGATTTGGGCGGCCAGCACCCTGGGCAAGATAGGATTCAAGATAAGTCCCGTAATCAATCACTGCCTCAAAGCTAGCGATATCATCTGCGAAATTAACGTCATCAGCGGCATAAGCCGAAGCAACCCAGGGCAAAATCAACAGCAATAGTGTTCCAAGTAGTATTTTAGTGGTTCTGCCCATGCTGCACCTCCATTCCCGTTGAATCCAGCCTGCGGCACGACTCACGCTCGATCAAACGTACAGGGTAGTAGCATTGTGTATAACTCCTAATATAATCCCTGCCGTATTTCTCTTGATTGCTGATCTCCTCGATAAGCAAGCGCACCGCTCGATAACCAATCATTTCAGTGTGTTGAATGACTGTAGTCAGCGAAACCTCCAGATGATGCAGAATACTGGGATCATCGAAACTGATAAGTGACAGATCATCTGGAATTACCAAGTTAGTCGCTCGGCATGCCTTGATAATATCAACCGCCACATAGCCGTTTACAGCGATAAAAGCAGTATATTCTCCAGAAAGGAGGAACTGCTGGAGTTCCTCCTCACCATTACGATAATCAAAGGCAAAGAGGGTACCGTCACCGAGTCCTGTTTCTTGGAATGCCTTACGGTAGCCAAGAAAACGATCCTTCGCACTGCTGGTATTGTCACTGCGATGCTTTACGAATGCGATTTTCCGGTGGCCCAGATCGTACAGATACTTTGCACTCAGGTATCCACCTTGGATGTTGTCAGACATGACGCAGTTAGTCTCGCAGCCAGGGACCTTGCGGTCGATTAACACAAAGGGGAAGCCTTCTCTCTTCAGGGCCACCGCGCTCCGGCCGCCATCTTCTTCCTCACTAGGCATAATAATCAGGCCGCTGACGCCTTCTTCTTTGAGACGCTGCACTTCATCCCACTCGCGGACAGCGCTGTTGCCCGTTCCACGAATTGTCATGGAAAAACGGGTGTCACGCAGTGCTTTCTGCATGCCGTTCAAGAGAAGCATTTCCACCTCGGCATCTGAGAAAGGCATCACAATCCCCAATGTGTCACTCCGCTGCACATTGTTGGTGGGTTCGGTCACATAGGTACCACTACCCTGAACGCGGTGTAGGATCCCTTCGGCCACCAATTCTTGAATTGCTCTGCGTACTGTGTATCTGCTGATGTTTAGCTGTTCAGCAAGTTCGCGTTCCGAGGGAATGAGCTCCCCCGGACCGTATATACCCTGCTGAATCTTGTCTAGGATGTAATCCTTGGTTTGTCTGTACAGCATCTTACGATCAGTAAATTCCGTCTCTCTAGTCGCCAACAAGACTCACCTCTTTGCCGAACCAAACCCTCAAATGGTTGGGCTTTTTACCATACCACTACTATGGTTTTCCACAAAACCTTACAGATCCCTTTCCCGTTCCGACAATTTTAACAGGTAATTACTTGATAACTCACCTAATCTTGAACGTCTTGATCTCGTAGGGATCGATATCAAAGGTAAATGTCCGTCCTGTGAAAGGCACAGCCTCGCACTCTTCTTCCATGAGGTTGCATTCCTCGACAGAAGACAGATCTGCAGCCAGCTCGACTTCCACGGTAGAACTGCGGTTGCCGTACTCGTAGAAGCGCAGCACCAGGCTCGAATCCTTTTCACTCTTCTTCACAGTCTCCAAAATGACGCCCTCACCTTTGACCTTAATGAAGCTGTGCTCCTCAGGCAGAGAACCAGCTGAACTGTCGGCGTAAACTGCCCGCAGAGGATAGTTCAGCTCATAGGCCTCTTGTGTGGTATTGGCCTCGTACCAGTCACCACTGTGTGGCAGGAGACTGTAAGTGAACTCATGATGTCCGTGATCTGCGTTTGGATCCGGCTCAATACCAGACTTGAGCAGAGTGATACGCATGATGTTATCTTTCACGTCATGCCCGTACTTGCAGTCATTGAGAAGGCTGACGCCATAGTCACGCTGCGACAAGTCCACCCATTTCTGAGCGCAGGTCTCGAACTTAGCATAATCCCAGCTGGTATTCCAGTGTGTAGGACGTTCTACGTTACCGAACTGGATTTCGTAGGTGGCCTTTGTACTGCGTACATCCACGGGGAATGCGGCTTTGAGCAGAACTTGATGTTCGTTCCAATCGATTTCTGTCTTGAAGTCGATTCTCCGGCGATCGGCATAGACGATCATTTTCTGCTTGATGGTGGACTGAAGGAACGGCCACTCAAAGGCGATTACAACACGGCTGGGCCCGTTTTCCAGTACATTCCACTCCACTGGATGCTGCACAGAGTAAGGCTTTTCTCTATAGTAAATGTCAATGTCCCAGGCATCGTAGTACATCGGTTTATCTTCGAAGGCCTCAATCACGTTAGCTGCCATACCTTTGGGGAGAACCTCACGATCAGCTTCTTTATCGAACAGTGAAGTGATCTGCCCAGATTCGTTCAGCACAATGCGGTAGTATGGCGACTCAATGGTCCGTCCATCCAAGCGCACAGTCTTGGTAGATGTGGGCTCGGCTATCTGCTCCACTTCATCCTTATTCTGGATGCGGAAGGCTTTGTACCCAAAGCTTGGGATGTTGGGTACTTCAATTTCCACAACCTTACCAGAGCTGGTTTCGACAATGCGTGCCTCAAGCTGCTTACCTTCATCGTCGACAAACACCTTGCCCTCCAACGTATCGCTCCAAGGCAGAATAGCAGTTCCGCTGCGCTTCCAAGATAGAGAGTTGAACACAACTATTTTCTCGCCATCCATCACGACCCTGCTTGCTAGAGCGTTGAGAGCTGTCTGCAGATGTTCCCAGCTAGAGCCAAGCACTTGAGCATATTCCGCATCTGCGTCTTCATATACCTCAGCGATAGATGAACCGGGCAGGATATCATGGAACTGGTTGCGGAGCACGGTCTTCCAGTTTTCGTTGATTTCATCCTGTGGGTACTCGTGGCCCGGTACTTCATTCATGGCGAGAGCGTTAAACAGCTCCACGTCATGAAGCATGATTTCACTCAGGCGGTTGTTCCGTTTGGTGCGAGCCTGAGATGTATATGTGCCGCGATGATACTCGAGATAGAGCTCACCATCGACTATAGGCAGCTTCGGATTGTCTTTCACTTTCTCTTCGAGGCGGGCAAAGAACGGCTCAGCCTTGCCGAAGCGAATCTCAGGCAGGCCAGGGATTTCCTGCATCTTCTTGCCTGTTTCAATCATTTCCTTGGTGGGGCCGCCGCCTCCATCGCCAAAGCCGTACGCCAAGAGCAGTTCATCGTTGATATCCTTCTGCTGATAATGCTCCCAGCTGCGGACAGCACTAGCAGGGTTCAGCATACCATTGTACGTGTAGAACCGCGGCTTAGGAGAGTCAGTCGTAGTAATGAAGTGAGTCAAGACTTCAGTACCATCGATGCCCCGCCACATAAAGGTGTCATAGGCCGGCCGGTTATACTGGCTCCAGCTGATCTTGGTGGTCATGAAATACTTGTGGCCGCTCTTCTTGATAATCTGAGGCATTGCCCAAGAATATCCAAAAACGTCAGGCAGCCAGAGAACGGTAGACCGCAGACCGAATTCTTCCTCCATGAACTTCTGGCCCATCAAGAACTGGCGGACCAACGATTCGCCTGACGGAACGTTGCAGTCGGGCTCAACCCACATACCGCCGGTAACTTCCCACTTGCCTTCTTTCACACGCTGCTTTATCCGCTCGAAGATCTCGGGATAGTCCTGCTTGATGAACTCATACAGCTGGGGTTGGCTGGCCAGAAAATGATACTCAGGATACTGCTCCATCAGATGGTTCACAGTAGAGAACGTGCGGCTTCCCTTTTCCCGGGTATGTTTGATCTGCCACCACCAAGCCAAGTCAATATGAGAATGGCCTACAGCGGTAATAACCGGCTGCTTACCAGACTCATCTTTGAGCTCCCGCAGCCCTTGTTTGAGCTCCTCATTCGCCTTTGCAATTGATGCATAAAACTCAGGCGAACGCGGGCGGCGGAAGTCAGTTGTGTTAATGGCGCTGTTCAAGAGGTTCAAGAGGGAGGTGCGGACGTAGTCACTTTCTGGCAGAATCCGGATGGTATCTAGAACGGTTGCGGCACGGAAGTAGAAATCCTCCGCCGCTTCGTTAATCTTCACCAGTTCTGCCTTATAGAACCATCTAGTCTCATTCTGTAAGCCGCTGAAAGCTTTAATTGCTAGATGGAACTCACCGGCTTCCATCCATTCGGGCAGGAGCAGAATTTCTGCGTGATTTACGTCTAGCCCCTGGGCCGGCAGGCCGTTGATGTATGCCAGCGACTCTGCTCCCCTAAGGCCGCCAGTCTCACCGGCGCCAACTGCCAGATACAAAGCAACCTTAGCATCACGCCATTCCTCCGGAATGGTCACGGTCGTTCTAAACCAATGAATCTGGTCACGGCCGCCCCAGGCGCCGCCGACCTTGAAATCTTCCCACTGACTGTCATCAAACTCGGGCGTATGTGCGCCCTGAATGTTCTCGGGCCAGTGCTTAAAGCTTTCTATCTTAGCCTTGTCTTCGTAGATATACGGCCGCAGATCAACGATATATCGATCAGCTTTTTCGACTGTGAAGTACATCGACTCATTCCTTTCTGAGATGTTCTAGGACCTGCACACCAGTACCGATCTGATATCCTGTAGACGAATAAACGACTTCTCCTTGTGCATTAACCGCCAGCACAATTGGGTAGCTGCGGGGGAATTCATGTCCCAAAGCCTTCTCTACATTCTGGAGAGCGGCGTAATCTTTGTCTAAGCAGAACAGTGCGCCTTGCGGCAGGTTTGTATAAGAATTCGGGTCAAACGAATCGGTGAGCTTATCTTCGCCCAATGCCAGTACAACTGACAAAGCTTTCTTCTCGTAGTCGGTTTTTAACTCCCCAAGTTCACGAATGAGGTGCTTGGTTGGTTCCCGATCAGGTTCGATCCAGGCCAACAACATGCCATTCTCCCACGCCTGTGTGTCAACCGAAACTTCCTGATCATCGAAACCTTGGAACACAGCTTCCGTCATAGTCCCAAGCACGGCCTGTTCCTTTTCATCAGTACGGAGTACAAGCTCCACTGTTGTGGTTTCGTTTGATCTGACATGGAAGGGCTGCACCCGGACAAGTACCGAACCATCTGCAAGTCTGTTACCAGTTGTCAGCCAGTAGTAACCTGGCCTTACTTGCAGGGTATCGCTGAAGTCCTCTTCATCGAAACTGGCTTCGTCAAGATCACGGAAGCGTAGTGTATGGAACACATTACCTTCCAGCCGAGACACAGTGAAGTTGCGATAGTACTCAAGTTTACCCGCTTCGGCTGACCGTCGGCGGAACCGTACCATAGCGGCCTGAGCCTGTGCCTCTTCGCCAGGTTGCGAATCAATGGCACCACTGCCGATTTTGGCATCTACCCAGCCTTCTTCAGTAAGGTACTGCGGCTTTCTATCCATCGGATCAAGCCGAGCCGGGATACCGAAGCTGCGGGCCAGAGCCACAAAGAGAATCTCTTGGGCATGAGTGTCGGCTAAGCCAAGCTCGTAGATACCACGAGGAGTCGGGAATCCCCTGAACAGGCCTTCCGCAACCTCTGTGATGTTCTCCTTAATCCAAGCGACTAACTTGGCAGGGTTAGCTTTGAACTCAGCCTGCTGCTCAGCACTGAACTCGGAGCGGAAGAAGGCCCGGTACGGACGCATTACTTCCAGTGAAACCCGGGGGCACAGAACATAGGCGGCAAAATCATCATCAGAGAAGCGCCCTCTTTCGGGCATACTGTGCTCTAGATGATCGCTTAACACCTCGGCTGTGGTATCACCCAGGTCTTTGGCAGATACAACCTGCAGGATACGCAGTGCCCATTCTCCGTACTTCGGAGATGCATCTCTGAGGAATTGGGCAATGCGGTGGCTGTTACCCCGAGCTTTTATCAGTACATCAACGGTGCCGTCTTCGTCGAGGCCGAGCTCGCGAGCAAGTTCGCGGGCTTCTGCTTCGCTGACAAAGGTGTCTTCGTACGCTGTGCGGACTTCATCTTCGTACTTGAGACGTGCGTTGTTGGCCTCGCGCTCGTCCTCGGTGACCTGGACTTCTTTATCGGGAAGCTCAGGCGGAGGAGTCATGGTCAGTTCAAAGGCTTCTTCCGGCTGCTCTTTCGACAGACGTACTTCGACCATAGGGCCACTATCCGCAGGCACATATTTGTATCCCCAACCATCTTGATTGAAAGCGAAGATCATCAAATCGCCGTGGCCGGTTGTGATCTTTGCTTCACCCTGCGCATCGCTGATACGCTGCACAATGGTGGAAAACATTCCGAAGTTGAAGACCTGAAAGTCCACATAAGCTCCTTCTACTACATCTCCCTGTTCATCGCGAACCACTACGGTGAGGTCGCGGGTAGGAGCATAATTGCTTAAGAGGTTTAACTCTGTATGATCATCGCGTACCTGTACTTGCAGTTCAGGCCCGTCGTAAATGTTACCTGGGATGCGGGTGTGCACGAGCATCGCCCGGCGAGCAGGCCCAGAGAACCAACCCATATTGAGCCTTGGCTCTGGTTCGCAGGCACCAAGGAAGTACCATTCACCATCGGCCCAGGCCTCTACCCAGGCATGGTTACTGTCGGTGTGAGCCCAACGAGGCGTATAGCACTGCCGTGCTGGAATGCACAAGCTACGCAGAGCGGTAACAAGCAGCGCAGACTCTTCACCACAGCGGCCTTTTGCATTGCGGACCAGCGTCAGAGGCGAAGCTGTCCGAGGGTCCGAAGCTATATAAGTAGCCTTTTCATGAGTCCAATGGTTTATCTCTAAGATAGCATCTGCCATGGAAAGGCCCTTAACCCGATCGAAGAGCTCTTCCATAAAATAAGGGCGGTAGTCTTCGATTGTCTCATTGGTAATCCGGTAAGGCAGTACAAAATGGAGAAAATGACTGCCAGACACTTTTTTGCCCCAGGGCGTCATCTCACGTGCCTTCAGCGCATGGCGTACATGGCTGAGGAAAAGCTCACCAGTATAGTCGGCTAAGTCTGTTAATGGCATATAAGCATAGAGGAATTTTAGAGCTGTGATTTCCTCAAGATCAGTTAAATCAGCGAAAACATCAAACATCTGAGTGCTGCGCTTCTTGGCCAGATCTTTTTTCAGCTGAAAGTTGCGTTCGATTTCCTTTAGGCTAACATCACTCAGTCCAAATGGATTCACTTCACTTCCTCCCTCCAGATCAGCCCGTCCTCACGGATATTCCAGGTATAGGTACCATCTTCAGAAAGCACAGAGGCTTGGAACAAGCTTGTGGTTACTTCAATTTTCGGATCAATAGTCCACTCATCATCGCCCTTGAGCAGGGAAAAGTCACTGGTGAACCTGCCGTTAGCTGTATAATAGGCTCGCTGGCGGTAGTACAGCCGGCGAAGTTCCCACTTAACCAATTCATCTTTGCTCAAGGTAAACTCATACGGGCCGTCAGCAAAGACTAAAAAACCCCACATTTCAGGATAATGCATATTGATAATCCCCTGTGGTGACCAGACCCAGTTATCTTCTGAATATGGGCGGCCTGTTTCGGGGTTGATCACTTTGACATACTTGCTATTTTCCACCTTGACCTGCCACTCAACCCTTGAGAAGTTGATGCGCCAAATATCTCCCACTTTAGGTGGGCGGCCTTCTGGGGCGCATTCTCGAAGAATCTTCCAAGGCATGGCAATCTCGAGGCTCCAACCTTTGTTATCAGCATTGGGGTTGTTTAGCTCCCCATCAATATGAACTGCAGTCTTGAGCCCGCTGATATCCCAACCATTGATCGGCGGCCCGCCATCGCGGTAAGGTTTGGGGAGCAGCAGATCCCACACAGTATTGAGAGCGTTCATTTCAAATTCATAGTAGTGATGAGTGTCTCCATCAGGGTCGATGAATACTTCGAAGTCATTGTCGTAGAATATCACCGAATCACGTTCAGTAAGAGTTGCCCAGATTTGGTCTTCCTCTAAGTAAGCACCAATGTAGAGATATTCATCGTCCCAGAGCATTTTCACTCGAGTACGTTTGGCTGGTTTCGGGCGCACATCGCCTTCAATATCGACGAAGTCTTCGCTCCAGGGAGCGTGTTCCCAGAACTCTTTATCCAACCTGCCATCTAACTCGAGGGGGCCCTTCGCCCTCTGGGCGATATAGTGGCGGGGGTTGAAATCTCCCCGGGGTTCTTCAACCACTCCCCATCTCCGATATGCTGACATCTACTTACCTCCCCTTCAAAATAAAAAGGATTCACTAACTTACTCCCGAATAACTCCATGAATCTATGCTAGAAAGGGTGCTGATTTTGTCAGACACAAAACATCTTCTCATCGGGTATGTAGACGGACGGGCACTGCCGACGGTCACACCCGAAGATGCTCGAAAAATGACTCATATCAACATTGCCTTTGGCCATGTGAAGAATGATGCAGTCACCGTAGAAAACACCCAAAACTTGGATTTCCTCCCCAAACTGCGGGAATATAATCCTCAGCTAGAAATCCTCCTTTCGGTAGGAGGCTGGAGTGCGGGTGGTTTTTCAGAAGCTGCATCTACTGCTGAAGGACGCCGGAAATTCGCCCAGACCAGTGTAGAAATCCTGCGGGCCCGCAAGTTGGACGGTATCGATATTGACTGGGAATATCCCACCTATGGCCAGGCAGGAATTGGTGCTAGCCCTGAGGATAAATACACCTTTACCCTGCTTTTAGAAGAACTCCGCAATGCCCTTGATGAGCAGGGTCAGAAAGATGGCCGCCACTACTATCTCACAATCGCAGCCGGTGCCGGGCAATACTTTGTCGAAGGTACCGAAATGGATAAAGCCCAGAAATACCTAGATT
This sequence comes from Bacillota bacterium, assembly GCA_012521295.1. GTDB lineage: Bacteria > Bacillota > Limnochordia > Darwinibacteriales > Darwinibacteriaceae > JAAYMS01. Next base: position 9,571 of record JAAYMS010000157.1, on the reverse strand, counting down.
GGGTGCAGCTCATGACCTATGACATGCGGGGTGGATTCCAGAATACTACTGGCCATCACTCCAACCTGTATACCCCAGTAGGAGACCTCAATCGCAGCAGTGTCGTAGATACCGTAAGGATTTTCACTGAAGCCGGGGTACCGAAGGAAAAGCTGGTTATTGGAGCTGCATTCTACTCACGGATGTGGAAAGATGTACCCAATGTAAACAACGGTATGTATCAGATGAGCCCAGCGAACGGCGGGTACGGGCCTGTCTATACAGACCTAGCAGCCAACTACATCAACAAAAACGGTTTCGTTCGCTACTGGGATGATGTCGCCAAAGCACCGTGGCTGTTTGATGGTTCAACCTTTATTACTTACGATGATCCCGAATCTATGGCGGCCAAGTGTGCTTACCTAAAAGAAGCAGGCCTTTTAGGGATCATGTTCTGGGAATACAGCTGCGACGAGACACATACCCTGCTTGATACGCTCTATAAAGCACTTCAAGCCAAATAAGCTTTCTTGGGCTTAAATGGTATGTTACTTTTACCATACAACTTATATATCATTCTTCCCGACTATCTATTTCCCTTCTGTCGGAAGATGTTTCTCTTAAGAAATAAGGAAGTCCCAGTTGAGACTTCCTTTTTTGCTGCGCTTCTTACTCATTGTCGGTAATTACGGCGCCTTGTTCACGATATAGGTCGAGTTCACCTTCTAGCTCAAGTTTGATGACTGTAGCTGGCGCTTCGCAGAGTTCCTCCGGAAGATCGATCCACAAGATACCAGGGATGTTGAGCCAAGGAGCTCCGCCGAGTTTCTTATGCGTTAGTTCTGCACCGGACTTAAGTACACTGACCCGCTTCACCTTGTTGCGGATACCCTTCACAGGGATTTCCCCTTGTGGCTTGCCGAACTGGAACAGGTAAATGGTGCTCCTGTCTTGAGCTAAAGTGGTTGGGCCGTAGAAGTGGCCGCGCGGAAGCCCAGCCGTTGTTGGGTAGATGGCCTCTTCGTTTCCGCTGATAAACTGACCCAATTTTTCTAGGCGTTCAACCTCTTCCGGCGGAATAGTGCCGTCTTCCATTGGGCCAATATCCAAGAGCATGTTCCCGCCTAAGCCGATGGTTTCACAGAACATCCAGATAATCATCTCAGGTGATTTATAGTAAATATCCCGCGGCTGATAACCCCAGGAATTGTTCATAGTTACGCAGTACTCCCACGGGCCCTTAGGAGGAATAACCGGAATGCCCTGCTCTGGTGTGGCATAGTCACCTAAGCCCCACATGCGGGAGTTTAGGATGGTATTAGGATAATTCTCATCGAGCCAACGGCGCATCTCAGGGAACCGCCACTGCTCAGAAGAGCGCTCCCAGTCACCATCAAACCACAAGAGGTCCACCGGGCCGAAATTAGTTAGCAATTCCTCCAACTGTGCACGATGGAACTTGACAAACCGCTCCCATGCCTCTGGATCTTCGGGCCCCGATGGATGGGTAAAGCGGTTTTTCTGAAGAGTATCCTGCTTCTCGCGCTCGTCAGGCCTATAGACCGTAGCATAATCAGGATGGGACCAATCAAGGTGCGAGTAGTAAAGGCCTACCTTCAGGTCATTCTTGTGCAGAGCCTCAACATAGGGCTTGATCAAGTCCCTGCCTGCGGGTGTTTTCTTAACCACGCTGAGATCGTTTTGCTTCGTATCCCAGAGGGCGACGCCATCATGATGTTTGGTTGTGAGCACGGCATAGCGTGCGCCTGCCCGTTTAAAAAGCTCAGCCCATGCCTCGGGATCGTAGTTCTTGGCAGTAAAGCCTTCACACTGGGCCATGTAGTCTTCATAAGAAATCGAACCATGATAGAATGACCATGATTCGCCGACACCCTTGACTGCATAGATTCCCCAATGGATAAAGATGCCTAGCTTCGCCTGCTTAAACCAATCCTGCATCATAGCAGACCACTTCCTTTCCACCCTTAATCTTCTCATAATCATGCCTTAGACTTCCAGCAAGAATCAGTTAATAGATTATAGTCAAATGGAAGGAATTGTGTATTTTGTCTAGTATTTGTATATTGTATATTGTTTAAACCATTAAACAAGGGGAGGTTAGGCATGCGCATCAATCGAATCGTGTTGTTGTTGGTGTTAGCTTTGGTCTTTTCCACCGCATATGCCGCGGCACAAGGGAGAACCCTAGTAGACTTCGAAGCTGAGCAGCCGCTCGCTGGAGAAGAGGCTTTCCGCTATGTTGTGCACAGCACCGACTGGGCTTCGCAGGGTGAACGTTCCGCCCGTGCGGTGCACCGGGCCATTTCTACCGACCGCAAAGGCTTTGTGTCCTGGCGTGGAGAAACCGACTGGACCGGATATGATACCTTTATGTTTGATTTTTACAACCCACTCGGTGTACCTGTTCAGATTGCGATTTATGTGCAGACAGGGCCCAACTGGGACTGGTACGAATCAGCAACACAGCTCGTCCCAGCCGGTGAACAGCTTGACGTAACGTTCTCGCTCACCGAAGCTACTTGGAAGGGTGCCGAAACCAACTGGGAACACAGCATGACTCCACCGCTTGCCAACCTGCTGGGTTGGGGAATTCTGGTCTATCCGACTGAGGAAGGCATGCCCGAAGGCTCAGTTTACTTTGACAACATCCGCCTGGGCGGCGAAGGTGCCCCGGTGCAAGAGGAAACACCAAGAGGCTCTTCACCAATCGCTTTCCGCCCCGGTGACTGGGCAATGGGAGTGGGCGATGGCAAGCTGACATTCGAAGAAAACACCGTCCACGTCACAGACTATACTGGCTGGAAACTGCTTCAGATGGGTGCAAACACCACTGGGGTAGTAAACCTTTCCGGTTACACTGGCATTCGGTTTGAAGCGAAAGTATCTGAACCTACCACACTAGAGCTGGCCATCCAGCTGAAAGACTGGGCATGGCAGGTAGTCCATCGGCAGGATTTAGAACCCAGTGACGACTGGACCATGATCGAAGTTGATCTGACAGGTTACGATCTGTCGTATATCAATGCGCTCTGCTTCCAGACCGCTGGCGGCGATTGGTCGCTGCGCAATATCTATCCTACACCATGGGCAGATGCGTCGTCCGCTGCTGGTGGCCCAGCACGTGTGCGTCTCTCAGGTAAGGCGTATGTGGACATAACACTCGAGAAGATCGAGATTACTGGTGACTCCCCCATAGCCTTCAAAGAGGGCGATTGGAAGATGAATGATCCAGCCAACGGAACTTTGGAGTTCGGGAACAATGAGGTCAGGCTTCGCTACAGCGAGGGTGTTACGTATAAACATTTTGAGCTCGGAACAAACACAACCGCTGGGACACTAGACCTAACTGGATATACGGGTATACGATTTGAAGTCAGTGTTCCCGAGAGTACCGTTGTACAGTTTATCATCCAGCCCGAAGACTGGGATTGGAAAGAACTGTGGAGCCAGTGGATCTCTACCGATGATGGCTGGGTAACTGTTGATATTGATCTGACCGCTGTGGAGTTCGGTTTGGATGTGATTAACGCATTGGTCTTCCAGGGTGGCGGCGACTTCAATGTCCGCAATATCGTTCTCCTGCCCATGCCTGAACCCGATACCTCTTGGGAAACCGGAATCGCCTACGGCGCGGACATCAAGCTGACCTATGACCTCAGCGATGATTGGACTGCCGTCATGGAAGCCAAGACGACTCAGGATTCGTTCAATCTTGGCCTAATCGAAGCCAAAGGCCGGGTAGAAAACGCTAGTGTACGCATCTTTATGAATGGCACTGGAGCAGACCTCGGCGATCCGATGGGAATCATCAAAGGCTCCAGTTACTACAAGGATAAGGCTGCTGGCGTAGATGTACGTGTCCCTGTATTCGAAGGCTCCGCCCATGCGCTGCTCTCCACTCCACTCGAGAGCCGGGACAGCACTCTGGTAGCCGGTTCGGTAAAGATGCCTGTACCTGTCGTGGAAGGAGTGGAGGCACAGCTCCTCGCTGCCACAGAATTCATTAAGAAAGCTGGCGCAGCAGATGAAGATGATGATGGCCCGGTACAACCATATGTAGTAAGTGGAGCTGTAACGGCCGCCCTGCCCTTTGATATCAAGGTAACTGGCCAGGCAGCATACAGCGGAGGCAAGAGAGATGGCCTTGGGCTGTTTGCCAAGGCTTCGTACCAGAACTTCGAAGCTGGAATTACCCACGCACCAGTAGGCCTCTGGACAGACCGCAGCGATCATAACAACGATGGCTACGGCACCTATTATGTTCAGGGCAACTTCAACATCATTCAGGATGTTCTGTCTGGCGGATTCTACTTCAACCAGTGGTACAACCACAATGAAGAGTATCCGTACAAGAACTGGTTCGGCAAAGTATACGCTGACTGGAACATCATATCTGACGTCACACTGAACACTGTGTTCGAGCAGAAATGGGCCAAGAACTTTGATACAGGCAAATATGATAAACTCGAAGAGAGCAAACTGATCGCTCATCTCAAAGCCAAGTTGATTGAAGGCCTGAACGGCCAGATCACAACCATTGTGACCCACGAGAGCGGCAAGCACCTGAAGGTTCCAGGCTATATGCTGCGCCTAACCTACACGGGCATTGCCAAGCTGACACTCTTGGGTGAGTATGGCCTATCAAAGAAGACCTCGACGGGCAATTGGGATCACAACGTTCATCTGAAGGCGACTTACAAGTTTTCAGATAACGGCAGTCTAGCTCTCGGCTACGGTAAAGCTACGCTCAACAGCGACGAAAACGCTATCCTGACTCGCAGCACACCTCCTGGTTACTACACCCTGTCCTTTACGTACAACTTCTAGAGGTTAGAAAAACAGAGCCGGGTACCTCAGTTGAGGCCCGGCTCTATTTTGTGGCTGTCACTTAGTGTGCTTTCACTTCTGTCCACACACGATCGTATTCCTTCAGAACTTCTCCTAGGCTGACAAAGACCTCTACGTTTACCAGATCTTCATCATCGGGATAAGCAGCCTTGTTGTTGCGAATTTCTGGATCGAGAAGTTTCCGAGCTTCTACATGTGGAGTGGCATACCCAGTGTAGTCAGCGTTGCGGAAAGCGATCTCGGTCCGGCAGAGAAAATCAATGAACTTCTCGGCTGCTGCCTTATTCTTAGCACCCTTTGGAATGGCCATCCCGTCAAACCACAGGTTGGTTCCTTCCTTCGGGATGGCATAGTCCAGATCTGGATTTGACTGCATAGCATAAATTGCGTCGCCAGACCAGACCAATGCAAGGGCCGCTTCCCCAGATACCATCTTATCTTTGATCTCGTCAAGAGCATAGGCTAAAACCAAAGGTTTCTGCTGTTTCAGTAATTCGCCTGCTTCACTGATCTGCTTCGGATCGGTACTGTTGAGAGAATAACCCAACTTGATCAGAGCCACACCAATGGCATCCCTTTGGCTGTCCAGCATCAGAATCTGCTTGCGGTACTTGGGGTTCCAGAGGATATCCCAGCTGTCAACGGGATCATCCACCATGGTGGTGTTGTACAGAATACCTACGGTACCCCACATATACGGAATGGAGTATTCGTTATTGGGATCATAATCCTGCCCCTTGAAACGATCATCAATATATTTGAAGTTGGGGACATTAGCGAGGTTGATCTTCTCGAGCATACCCTCATCCCGCATCCGCGTGATCATGTAGTCAGATGGAAAAATCAGATCGTAGGAGCTGCCTCCAGACTTAATCTTGACATACATGTCCTCATTGGTGGCAAAGGTATCGTAGACAACCTTAATCCCTGTTTCCTTCTCAAACTCAGCGATTATGGACTCATCCATATAGTCGCCCCAGTTGTAAACGTACAGAGTCTCTTTATTGCTGCTGCATCCACTCAGGATCAATGTCAGCAGCAGAAGCCCGCCCAACAAGACTGAGAGTGTTCTCTTTGTCATTTTGCCTCCTCGCTTTCTTTTCGTCTTGAGCCTGCCGCACATTCACGATAATCAAGAGCAGCAAGACCGCAACGAACATGATAGTTGACAGAGCGTTCAGCTTAGGGTTGATGCCCCGTCTAGCCATAGAGTAAACCGTAATGGAAAGGGTCGCTACACCCGAACCTGTGGTAAAGAAGCTCACCACGAAATCGTCAATTGACAAAGTGAAGGCCAGTAAGAGGCCTGTAATTACCCCTGGCATGATTTCCGGCAGAATTACTTTCAAGAACGCATACCAGGGCTCAGCTCCCAAGTCGAGGGCAGCCTCATAGAGGTTTTTGTCCAGCTGTCGAAGCTTGGGTAGGACGCTGAGAATTACGTAAGGAATGTTAAAGGTGATATGCGCCAACAACAGAGTTAAATAGCCAAACTGCAGCTTGGCGAAAACGAACAGGATCATCAGAGAAATGCCGGTAACGATTTCCGGATTGAGCACCGGAATATAGGTCAGATTCATCACCAGCTTTTTCTGCCAGCCGCGAGAATTGTGAATACCAATTGCAGCAGCTGTCCCAATGATCGTGGCAACCAAGGCTGATGTGATACCTATAAACAACGTGGTATACAGTGAGTTCATAATAACCCGATCTTGGAAAAGCTCCACATACCACTGGAGGGTGAAACCGCCCCATGATCCTCTAGAACGCGCTGCATTAAACGAAAGCGAAATCAATACCGCAATGGGCGCGTAGAGGAAGGCAAAGATCAGGTAGACGTACGTACGCTGCAGAAACCTTACCACAGGGCTCTCCCCTCCTCTCCATCCTCAAAGAAGGACATAACAGCCATACTGATTAGGATCAAAATGATCATCACCATCGAAATGGCCGAACCAAACCCCCAATCACCAACTACAAGGAACTGCTGCTCGATCAAGTTCCCTATCAAGGTGTACTGCCCACCGCCAAGCAGACGAGAAATCACAAAGGTGGTGAGGGCGGGCATAAACACCATCGTTATCCCAGAGATGACTCCGGGCAGGCTCAGAGGCAGGATTACACGTAAGAACGTGACCACTTTATTAGCCCCTAAGTCTGCCGCAGCTTCTAAAACGCCTCGATCGATCTTGCTCAATACGGAGTAAATGGGCAGAATCATGAAGGGCAAGAAGTTGTACACCATCCCAAGCACAACTGCCGAATCCGTATAGAGAATATTAAGGCTTGGCAGCCCAATGCGTGCGAGAAACTGGTTCACAAAACCGCTGCGTTCTAGGAGGGTGAGCCAAGCATAGGTCCGCAGCAGGAAGTTCATCCACATGGGGATGACAAACAGCATGATCACCGTGTTCTTTCGGCTGAAAGCATTACCCGCCATAATCAACGCCGCAGGATACCCCACAAAGAGACAGACCGCTGTGCTGACAACCGCTAGCTTGACCGAACGCCAGAGCACTTTCATATACACCGGCTGAAACACTCTGCGGAAATTATCCAGAGTAAGGGCGACACCATTGAACTCTGTACTGGTAAATGCGTAATACACAATCAGAAAAAGCGGAACCACAATGAAGATGGTCATCCAAACCATGTACGGAAGCATGGGCCGTGTGCGATTCATCCGAACGACACCTTCTTCATAATGTGGATATCCATTGGAGCAACTAACATACCCACTTTAGCTCCGACAGGCTCCATCAAGGTGCTGTGTACAAGCCAATCAATGCCGGCCGCCTGCACAATCATCTCGTAGTGGACTCCGATAAAGGTTACCGATTTGACCACACCCTGAAGCTTCGCTTCTTCTGGCTGCACAAGCTTGACATCCTCCGGACGGATGACTACATCGACGGGTTCCATCTTCCCGAAACCGCCATCTACACAGTCAAAAACCTGGCCAGCAAACTCTACCACCTTGTCTTCGTGCATGACTCCATCGACGATGTTGCTTTCACCGATAAATCCTGCTACAAAGGCATTGCGCGGCTCATTGTAGATATCTTCCGGAGTACCGATCTGTTGGATTTCACCATCCTTCATCACGGCAATGGTATCGGACATCGAAAGAGCTTCTTCTTGGTCATGGGTAACGAACACGAATGTGATGCCCAGCTGCTTCTGCATGTTTTTCAGTTCGTGCTGCATTTCCCGGCGCAGCTTAAGGTCAAGAGCTGCAAGCGGCTCGTCTAGGAGCAATACTTCGGGTTCGTTGACCAATGCTCGGGCGATCGCCACCCGCTGCTGCTGTCCGCCGCTGAGGGAGTCAACAGATCTTGTCTCGAAGCCAGTTAAGTTCACCAAGTCCAGCATCTTGCCTACCTTGGCCCGAATGGTTTTTTCATCCATCTTTTTAATGCGCAGCCCAAAGGCTATGTTTTCGAATACATTCATATGAGAGAACAACGCATACCTCTGAAAGACGGTATTTACACGTCTCTTATATGGTGGGATACTGCTGATATCCCTACCATCGAACAGAATCTTGCCCGTAGTGGGCTGCTCAAAGCCACCGATCAGACGGAGAGTGGTTGTTTTGCCACATCCGCTGGGGCCAAGGAGAGTCAAAAACTCGTTGCGGCGTATATAGAGGTCGATTTCTTTTAGTGCTGGTGTTCCGTCATAGATTTTTGATACTCCTACAAGGTGAACTAACTGCTGATCAGTCATTGAGCTCCCCCTTTCTTTTACCTAAAAGCTTGGTGGACTGGCTACCCAGAGCACCCTTGCCTGGTTAGAACCAGGATTGGAAATGTAATGTGTGGCTGAAGGCTTGAAATAAAACGAATCGCCGGACCTAACCCGAAACTCTTCGGAACCTATATGAAGCAGGATGCTCCCCCGGAGTACATATCCAAACTCCTCGCCGTCGTGGGGATCTTCTGCTGCTGTCTTTCCGCCAGGCTCGAGCTGCACAACAATGGGTTCCATCACATTCTTCTGTGCGTTAGGAATGATCCAATGAATCTCCGAACCGAGATCCTCGTTTGTCTTGACGAAGACGTCTTTCTTCGAAAAAACAATCTTTTCTTCAATGTCGTCATTAAAGAAATCTCGCAAGTTCGTACCTAGAGATTCGAGGATGTCCACTAAAGTGGCAATCGACGGTGATGTTAGTTCGCGCTCAACCTGTGATATGAAGCCCTTGGTCAGCTCACAGCGATCTGCCAATTCTTCCTGCGTCAAGTTGTGTTTTATGCGCAACCTCTTGATTTTCTCTCCGATTTTCATAGCATACCCCTGTTTCTTGCCACTAAACAAAAGGTTTAGGGTTACTAAACAAGAGTATTCTAACCGCATATTTTTGGAATGTCAATAGGGTAAGGCAAAAAAGAAAAAAGGTTTTTCGGGAGGCTCCTGGGCCTCCCCGAAAAACCCCATTAATAGTGTATTTGAGCGTGTCCCCAACGATCAAAGGCCTCTGCCACACGCGTGATTGGCAGGCACAGTGAAATGCGGAAATATCCTTCCCCGTATTCTCCATATCCGGTTCCGGGAGTAATTACCACTGCAGTCTTTTCAAAGACGTATTCTGCAAAACCTAGCGAGTCAAACTTCGGCGGTACCTCCGCCCAGAGATAGAAGCCTGCTTTTGGAGGGCAGATATCCCAACCAAGCGCTCGCAGACGCTCAACAGCCAGGTCCCGGCGTTCCTTATAGGTGT
>JAAYMS010000156.1 GCA_012521295.1 Bacillota bacterium | reverse complement strand
CTGTTCCAGAAGTGTGTCCTCTGTCTGGCTTGGTTCTGATTTGGCTAACTTGACGACTTCACCACCTAGTTCATCCAGCATCGACTCAAATCCGTCTCCGACTGCAAGGATAGGTACACCTAGACCTGCAAGAGAACGAACAGACTCCACAGCAATGGCCCAGTCGATCTCAGCGATAGGTGTGCCAGCAAGGATTACGCCCTTAAGATCAGTCCGGCGAATGCTGGTGACATCAGTATCAAAGGGAGCAATTTCGCAGTAAACACTACAGTCCCTAACCAGCCGAGCAATGGGTTGGCTTTCAGAACCGCCAAAATCCAGAACTAAGATGTACTCCAACGTCCTATCCCTACCTCTCCGATGAGAATCTTCTCCATCTGAGCAGGGGATCCCTTGTAAATGAGGTGTTAACTTAAAAGGGACCCTGCCTAGCAGGATCCCCTATCTATCACACTCTTACATCATACCGCCCATGTTGCCGCCGGCAGGCATTGCTGGCTCTGGCTCAGGCAGGTCAGTGATGAGGCACTCGGTGCTGAGAATCATGGATGCGATCGAAGCAGCATTCTGCAAGGCGCTGCGGGTGACCTTGGCTGGGTCAATGATTCCCCGTTCGATCATATCCACGTATTCTTCACTCAGAACATCAAAACCAACACCAACTGGCAAGCTCTTAACCTTCTCGACTACGACTGCGCCTTCAAGGCCAGCGTTGAGAGCAATCTGCTTGACAGGAGCTTCGAGAGCTCTGCGTACGATCTCGATACCAGTCTTGATTTCACCTTCTGCTTCGAGGTCATCGAGGGCAGAGATGGCATCAACGAGCATGGTTCCACCACCAGCTACAATACCCTCTTCAACTGCGGCCCGAGTAGCTGAGAGAGCGTCTTCGATACGATGCTTCTTCTCCTTGAGTTCGGTCTCGGTTGCGGCACCAACTTGAATAACGGCTACGCCACCTGCCAGTTTGGCAAGACGTTCTTGGAGTTTCTCCCGATCGTAGTCAGAAGTGGTTTCTTCAATTTCAGCACGAATCTGGTTAATCCGGCCTTGGATAGCCTCGGTGGAGCCTCTACCATCAACGATGGTGGTGTCTTCCTTGGTCACTCTGATCTGACGAGCTTGGCCGAGCATATCAAGGGTTACGTTCTCGAGTTTCAGGCCGACCTCTTCAGAGATGACCTGACCACCGGTAACGACGGCAATGTCGCTCAGCATAGCCTTGCGGCGATCACCAAAACCAGGAGCCTTAACAGCTACAACGTTGAGGGTGCCTCTCAGCTTGTTGACTACAAGGGTAGCAAGAGCTTCGCCTTCAACGTCTTCAGCAATGATCAGGAGCGGTCTGCCAACCTGCATGGTCTTTTCGAGAGCAGGCAGGATATCAGCAACGGAGCTGATCTTCTTGTCGGTGATGAGGATATATGGCTCATCGAGAACAGCTTCCATACGCTCGCTGTCAGTTACCATGTAGTGCGATACATAACCACGGTCGAACTGCATACCTTCGACAACTTCGAGAGTTGTACCAATCGTGTTGGACTCTTCCACGGTGATAACGCCGTCTTTGCCCACTTTTTCCATAGCGTCTGCGATCAGGTCGCCGATTTCAGTGTCAGCAGCAGAAATAGATGCGACCTGAGCAATAGCCTCTTTTGTTTCGATAGGCTTTGCCACAGACTGGATGCGGTCAACAACAGCTTTTACAGCAATTTCAATACCGCGCTTGAGGAACATTGGGTTAGCGCCGGCAGCTACGTTCTTCAAGCCTTCGCGAACCAGGGCTTGAGCTAGAACGGTAGCGGTGGTGGTACCGTCACCAGCCACGTCGTTGGTCTTGGTAGCTACTTCCTTGACAAGCTGGGCACCCATGTTCTCAAATGGATCCTCTAATTCGATTTCACGAGCAATTGTAACACCATCGTTGGTGATGGTTGGGGAACCATACTTCTTATCTAGTACAACGTTCCGACCCTTGGGGCCGAGAGTAATCTTTACGGCATCAGCTAACGCGTTGACACCTTTCTCTAGTTTTTTCCGGGCATCTTCCCGAAAAAGTAGATCCTTAGCCATGGCTGTCACCTTCCTTTAACAGTGGTTTATTCTACGATCGCCAGAATGTCTGACTCTTTCATGATCAGGTATTCTTCACCCTTGTACTTCACTTCGGTCCCAGCATACTTGGCGAACAGGACTGTATCGCCTTGTTTGACAGACATGGGGATGGTCTTGCCATCATCTGCTACTCGGCCTGGGCCTACTGCAATGATCTTGCCTTGTTGTGGCTTCTCCTTAGCGGTATCAGGCAGAACAATGCCACTCGCTGTTTTTTCTTCAGCTTCGAGCACTTTCAAAACTACTCGATCAGCTAATGGTTTGATGCTCAAGTGTGTGTACCTCCTTTTAATGGATTTACTGTTAATCTATCAGTCGTTGTTAGCACTCGACTGACATGAGTGCTAAACCTAGTTCCTATCTTAACCGAGTAAGGTATCATTTGCAAACCTTACCAGAAAGGTTGACCTCTTGAAAAACAACCATTTTTTGAGATTGGCTCGGTTTATTTTGGCTTTGCTCCCAAAATCTCGCTCAAGCCTCATCATCCAACGTGAGACAAACTACACCAACCCGATTCCTTATCCTGCAGGATAACAGCGGAGCTGCGATCGAGTTCTAGGCAGTAATCCAAATCAGCATCAAGGCCCAGTCCAGACAATACGCGGCCGTGTTCCGAGTGGCGCAGGTCATTGACAGCAAAACACTCTGAAACTATGAGAGCAGTCTGGACACTATCGCTGACATGGGAAGCTCCAATCTCACGAGCGATGTAACCCGCGCACCACGTGTCCTCTAGAGAGTAGCGCCCACGCAGCCCGGCAGGAACGAGTACGCAATCGAGCCCACGATCCCTCACGTATTGAGCTGCAGCCTTCGCAGAACGCAGTGAGGCCAAGATCACTTGATCAGCCTGTTGAGCCATAGTAACGGCATTTGTCCCATTGGTAGTACACCACACAATCTTCCTGCCCCGCACATCCTCAGGTGGAAACTCCAAGGGCGAGTTACCAAAATCAAAGCCGGGGACTTTCAGAGCATGTCTTTCCCCGGCCAGCAGCAAGCTGGGATCATTTGAGCGCATACTTAGAGCTTCTTCTATTTCGCGAACCACAAAAACACCAGCAGCGCCAGCTTCTAGAGCCGCTTGGGCTGCGGTGGTAAAACGGAAGACATCAATTACCACAGCTACCTTCCCCGCTAAAGCACAATGGGTGAGTTCAGCAGGGGTGAAGGTCAGATCGACGTGCATTCAACTCACTCCTAGTCATCGCCCAGCTTCAGATTGGGCAGCGCGTTTAGGTCCCATCCGCTGCGGTGGCCCGCTAAGTAACGGAAATAACCGGCGCTGCCGATCATGGCCGCATTATCGGTGCATAGATGGGCAGGCGGGTACCAGACCTCAAGCCCTGCCTGAGCAGCCTTTTCCTTAACATGGTTGCGGAAAGTGCTGTTGGCGGCCACCCCTCCCGAAAGCAAAATCTGCTTGACTTGATATTCTTCCGCAGCAGCGAGGAGTTTAGTCGTTAAGACATCAATGATTGCCCACTGGAAACTAGCTGCGAAGTCAGGCAGATTCACTTCTTCACCCTTCTGATTGGCGTGATTGAGATAATTTAGTGCAGCCGTCTTGAGACCGCTGAAAGAAAAGTCGAAGTTGCCTGCTTCATTCAAGCCGCGCGGAAACGCTATCGCGTTAGGATTACCTGCGGCAGCCAGCCTTTCGATCTGCGGGCCTCCTGGATAAGGAAGGCCCAGTACTCGCGCTATCTTATCAAAAGCTTCGCCCGCTGCATCATCGCGGGTTCGGCCGAGAATCTCATAGTGGCCTAGTTCTGGAATGAGGAGCAGATCGGTATGCCCTCCTGAGACTGTGAGACAAACAAATGGAGGGATGAGTTCAGCGCGGTTGAGGAAATTGGCATAAATATGCCCCTCGATATGATTAACCCCAACAAGAGGCTTATCGAGGGCATAGGCAAGAGCTTTAGCCGCGGCAATGCCCACCAGCAAGCTCCCCACGAGTCCCGGGCCATAGGTAACGGCAATAACTTCGATGTCATTTAAGGTTACCTCGGCCCTTTCCAATGCCTCGTTGATAACAGGAAACACAGCCTCTATATGCTTGCGTGAAGCAATTTCGGGCACTACCCCTCCATATTTTCGATGAATGTCAATCTGGGACAGGACGATATTCGATCTGATCTTGGTTCCGTCCTGAATGACCGCTGCTGCTGTTTCGTCGCAGCTGGTTTCAATTCCCAGCGCCAGTCCACTTCTCATCAACTTTCAAGTCCTTCCACATAATATAAGCGTCTTCCTTATTATCTTGGTAATATCCCTTGCGCACCCCACAGAATTCATAACCCAGCTGTCTATAAAGATTCTGCGCTGTGAGATTGCTGACCCTGACCTCCAGAGTCATGCGCTCCACTCCGCGCAGGGCCGCATACGCAGTGATAGCTTCCATTAACTGACGGCCTATACCCTTCCGCCTGTGCTTGGGATGAACAGCAATATTAGTAACGTGGCCTTCATCGAGAATGACCCAGACACCCGCATAGCCTACAATTTCACCGTCTATCTCGGCCACAACATAATAGGCACTGTCGTTCTTAGTGAGCTCAGAGTAAAAGATCCCCCGGGACCAGGGAACAGAAAAGCAAGCCCGTTCTACAGCTTGTACGCCGGGGATATCTTCTACCTTCATCTGTCGAAAGATTACTGGTTCTCTGCCATCCACTTGATTTCGGCCTCCGTCTTGCGCAAGTATACAGGATTTACAGCAAAAGCATCGCTGTATTGACCTTCCTTGAGTCGCTCCCAACCCAATGCAGCCACTGCCGCTGGACGCAGCAGAGCAAATTCAGGCGGCGGGAATACTGCTTCCGGCAAGCCTGCAGCAATGTACTCACGATAAGCAATCGCACCATCGCCTACCATGAGGCATGGCTGTTCTTGAGAACGGCACCAGCGGAGCACTTCGTCGAGATGACTGTTATGAGGTGCAGCAAGGGGCTTTCCACCTAAAAAGGCCTGGGCATAAACCTCAGTACGCCGAGAATCAATCATAGGAACCACAATTCCAGGAAACGCTTGAAACTGCCTTCCCAAGGCCTCTAGAGCGGTGAGTCCAACGAGTTTTCTATTGAGGGCATACGCAAAGCCCTTGGCAGTGGCAACCCCAATTCTAATTCCAGTAAACGAACCTGGGCCGACTACCACTGCGAGGCCGTCCATTTCCTCTAAGGACAACCCGGCATCCTGCAGAAGCCGTTCGATCGCGGGCAGGAGGCGTTCAGAATGTGTCGTACGGATGTTAAGCACATACTCGCCAACCAACTGCCCATCCCTTACTACTGCTGCACCTCCAGTCATAGTGGAGGTGTCTATTCCGAGTACGTACAAGCTAAAGCCTCCCTCAATGTTGCTTCCAACTCTGTGCCGCGAGTACCGCGGCCCACAATCGTAATCTTGCGAGCCGCAGCACCGGTTTGCTCTAGTGTCACGTCGAGCCTATCGTCAGGTAGATACTCGTCAAACTGATCGCCCCACTCCACAAGACATATTCCGGAACCAAAGAAATACTCTTCATAGCCGATGTCTTCTAATTCTTCAGGACGATCGAGGCGGTATAAGTCAAAATGATAGAGCGGGCTTCGCCCATGATACTCATTGATCAGGGCAAAGGTAGGGCTGGTGACATCCTCAGCATCAACCCCGTGCCCTGCGGCGATACCCTTGACGAGCAGCGTTTTCCCTGCTCCTAAGGTGCCATTTAGGTTTATGAAATCGCCAGGCTGCAGAACTTCCCCCATGGCCTTACCAATCGCCTGGGTTTGTTCTGGGCTCTGGGACTGAATCTGCAGCATAAGTACCTCCTAAGCTTTGTAGACAAGCTTACCGTGGATGAATACTTGTTCCACCCTGGACATTATATCCAAAGGATCGCCACTCCACAAGACAATATCTGCCAGTTTCCCTTCTTCGAGAGAACCATAGCGATCGTCTATTCCGAGAATCCTTGCAGGATTAATAGTGACTGCTTTTAAAGCCTCTTCTCTTGGCAGGCCGGCCTTTACGGCCAGGGCGGCAGAGATGTTCAAATACTGCACGTGGATTACGGGATGGTCCATTGTGATCGCGATCTGTACGCCGTTCTCCCACAGAGTCCTCAAAGTACTGTAGTCCCGTTCGCGCACTTCGACTTTAGAACGGTTGGTCATGGTGGGGCCAACTACGGCACGCACCTTGCGGTTCCCCAGTTCCTCAGCGATCTTGTGACCTTCTGTACAGTGCTCGATGATAATATCTACTCCAAACTCATCGGCAATGCGCAGTGCTGTGATGATATCATCCGCCCGATGGGCATGAGCCCGCAGCGGGATTTCCTTCTTAAGTACCCGAACCAGAGCTTCCATCTTCAGATCGCGTTCAGGCGCCTTGTCTGGGTCATCCTTAGCTTTCTCCAGTTTCGCTAGGTAGTTCTGGGCCTTGACAAGCTGTTCCCGGAGAAGCGATGCTGTAGCCATTCTAGTAGAAGGCGATTTTTTCTGGCCAGAATACACTCGTTTGGGGTTTTCGCCAAAGGCAACCTTGAGACCACCCTCACCAATGATCATGTCTTCAACAGTATTGCCGTACATATGGATTATTACGCCCTGGCCACCAATTACGTTAGCGCTGCCCGGCAGAACACACATGGTTGTTACACCAGCCTCAAGCGCTTCACAGATACCTTCATCGTGAGGGTTAATTCCGTCAAGTGCTCTCAGCTGAGGCGTGATGGGATCGACAGCTTCATTGCCATCGGCACCTTCCCAACCGATGGCCTCTTCGTAGACCCCGGCGTGGCCGTGGGCATCGATCATCCCTGGCATGACGATTTTCCCAAAAGCATCTATTACCTCAGTACCTTCGGGGATAGCGATATCCCCGACACCTGCAATACGGCCCTCATCGTCAATAAGAATGTTCCCCTGCTTCACGCCATCTGTGATTGTGTACAGTGTTGCGTTCGTAATTGCTAACAAGCAAACCGCCTCCATCACTTTTACTTACTCCACAACCTTTTCACCAATTAGGGTTGGGATTCCTGCCCATTCCGAGCAGCTTCTATGAAGGCAGAAAAGATCCTTTGGGCTGAAGGGTAACGACCAACCATGTGTTCAGGATGCCACTGGACTCCTAAGACAAAGTGCGTTGATGTTCCTTCTAGAGCTTCAATAACACCATCAAAAGCCGAAGCAGAAACGCGCAACCCCTCCCCTACATCGCGGACTGCTTGATGGTGATATGAGTTTACTGTTGTGGTCAGCTCGCGTATTACTGATTCCAATAAGCTGCCCTGCTCGATATAGATATCATGTGTGGCATACCATCTTGGAGCTTGCTGACTGTGCTTAATATTATTGGGTACCTGACTGGGAATATCCTGAATGAGAGTCCCTCCAGCAGCCACGTTAAGCACCTGCATTCCCCGACAGATAGCCAACAGCGGTAACCTATTGTCCAAGGCCCAACGTGCAACCGTAAGGTCCAACTCATCCCACAAAGGATCAATTTCGCCACAATTCGGATGGGGCTGTTCGCCATACCTAGCAGGGTCAACATCGATACCACCAGGCAGAAGAATGCCATCAAACGTGGACAAGAGCGTATACAAATCGTCTTCAGGTAGGTGGCAGATCAAGACCGGTATTCCTCCGGCCCGCTGCAGGGCCCATAGGTAGGGAGCATTCACATAGAAACGTTCTGGGTCCTCTTGATGACCACAAACAACCCCAATTAACGGACGTCCTATAATCACAGCAGCGCCTCTCCCTTCGAAAGAATAAAAAAGAACACCCATATAGATATGAGTGTTACTGAAGCACGTGCTATCTAATTACAGCTCAATTAAGCCCAGACTGATCTGGAGAGCATGATTGATCTTCTCCATCGTTTCATCGTCAAGATGAGCGATCTGCTCTTTAAGCCGGCGTTTGTCTATAGTACGCACCTGTTCGAGCAGAATTACCGAATCCTTTTCTAACTTATACTTCTCAGCAGACAATTCCACGTGAGTAGGAAGCTTTGCCTTTTT